>JALWJU010000457.1 GCA_026997055.1 Paracoccaceae bacterium
CGCCGAACAGTTCCTTGCCCGCATGACCCGGATTGACCGGGATCACCCGAAACCCCTTGAGGCTCAGGTATCGCGCCACGAAATAGCTGGGCCGGGCCGGGTTCATCGACACGCCCACACAGGCGATGACCCTGGTGCGCGTGAGGATCTTCTTCAGATATGCGTCGCTGTATTCTCGTGCCATGCCCGTCATATATACCCCCAATGGCCGATAAAAAAGCGCCCGTGACGTTACGTCCGGGCGCAGGTTCGTGGAACGAGGGACAGGGAAGGGAAGATCAGGCGTTCCACGGCCTGACAGCATTCATATGGGCATGGGAGGGCGGCTTTTCAGCCGCTGCTCACCTGCTTGTGATGCGCCCGTGCGCGGGTCGCCGCATAGAGCGCCACGGCGGCGGCATTGGAGACATTGAGCGAGCCGAAGGAGCCGGCCGGGTCGATGCGCACCAGCGCGTCGCAGTTTTTGCGGGTTTTCCGGCGCATCCCCGGCCCCTCGGCCCCCAGCACCAGGCCCAGCGGGCGGCCCGGCTCCACGCCCGCCAGTCCCTGTTCGAGGGTCATCTCCGCCTCTCCATCCAGCCCCAGCAGGACAAAGCCCATCTCCTTGAGCGTGCGCATGGCGTCCGAAAGGTTCCTGACCCGAAGATAGGGCTGGCGCTCGAGCGCGCCCGAGGCGGTCTTGGCCAGCGCTCCGGTCTCGGGCGCCGAGGCGCGCGCCGGGGCGATCACCGCGCGGGCGCCGAATACTTCCGCCGAGCGCAGCACCGCGCCCACGTTATGGGGGTCGCTCACCCGGTCGAGCAGCACCACCGGCCCCTCGCCGCGGGCGCAGACATCCTCCAGGCCGCCCCAGTCGAGCGGCCTCGCCTCGAGCGCCGCGCCCTGATGCACCGAGCCCGGGTCGATCGGCGCTGCAAATTTGCGCGGGTCGGAGATTTCCGCCTCCATGCCGCTCGCCGCGATGGCATCGGCGAGCCGGTCGGCGGCATTCCTGCTCACCACGAGGCGCAGCTTCTCGCGCGCCGGGTTCAGCAGCGCATCGCGCACCGCATGCAGGCCGAAAAGCCACACGGTTTCGCTCCCCGCCGCCCGGCGCGCCCGCTCCTTTTCGATCACCCATTTCGGTTTCTTCGCCACCCCGGCCCCCTTTGCATCTGTCGGCGAAAGATGCGCCGAGCCGATACCGGGTGCAAGGCATTTTGCAGTTGACGCCCCCGCCCCCGGCGGCTATCCACCCGCCCGAGGGCGACGTGCTGCAAGGTGCGGCAGCGGACTGTAACTCCGCCGGGGAGACCCATGCCTGGTTCGATTCCAGGGTCGCCCACCATTTTCGGCAGATACCGTTTGCTTGTTGCCTGGGTTGCTTGAAGGATGCCGGCGGGCCGGTTCCTGAAAGCTCTCGGGCAATATCGACATGCCATGCTCTGCCGTCCCGGAGGCATGGCCGGCAGGCCGCGGGTCAGGACCGGCTGGGCCGCCCGAGCGCGGCGAATGTCGCGCTTTGCCCGGCAGTCTCCCCGGCCCGCAGCCTTCAGCCGCGAAATCCGGTGGCGACCACGAATTTCTCGCTGCTGTCGGCGCGGCTGGCGGCCGGCTTTACATGCGCTACCCTGGTGAATTTCTGCTTCAGGAGCTTCTGCAACTCCCCCTCGGCGCCCCCCGCCAGCACCTTGGCGACAAAGGTTCCGCCTTCTTCGAGCACGTCGAAAGCCAGCCAGGCGGCCGCCTCGCACAGCGCCATGATGCGCAGGTGATCGGTCTGCTTGTGGCCGCAGGAAGCCGCCGCCATGTCGCTCATCACCACGTCGGCGCGCCCGCCGAGCCAGGCCTTGAGCTGATCGTCCGCGCCTTCGGCCATGAAGTCGAGCACATGCAGTTCGGCACCCGGGATCGGCTCCACCTCTCTGATATCCACCCCCAGCACCCGGCCCACCGCCTTGCCCTTCTTCTGGCCGAGCGCATTGACCCGCTCCACCGCCACCTGGGCCCAGCCGCCGGGCGCCGAGCCCAGGTCCACCACCCGGGCGCCGGGCACGAGGAAGCGGAAGCGGTCGTCGATCTCGAGGATCTTGTAGGCCGCGCGCCCGCGCATCCCCTCCTCGCGGGCGCGATGCACATAGGGATCGTTGAGCTGGCGCTCGAGCCAGCGGGTCGAGGAGAGCTTGCGCCCGCGCGCCGTTTTCACCCGCACCCTGAGCTCGCGCCGGCCGCGCCCGGACGTGTTCTTGCCACGGCGCGCCATCACGGGAATCCTTCGCCCAGCACCCCGTCGCTGGACATCTGCGCATAAAGAAGCCCCTCGCGCAGCCCCCGGTCGGCGACCGAGAGCCGGTCCGTCGGCCAGACCCTGAGCAGCGCCTGCAGGATCGCCGAGCCCGACATGATCAGCGCCTGCCGGTCGCGACCGATGCGCGGATCCGCCCGCCGCCCCTCGGGACCGGCGCGCAGATAGCCCTGGATCACCGCATCTATCTCGTCGCTGGTCATGGCCAGCCCGTCCACCTTGGTACGATCATAGCGACGCAGCCCCAGATGGGTCGCCGCCACCGTGGTCACCGTGCCAGACGTGCCGATGATCTGAAACCCCTCGCGCGCCTGTTCCTTCGCATAGGGCGAGAAATCCGCCAGCTGCTCCTCGAAATAGCAGCTCATCAGCGCGAAGCGGCCGGCATCGTCCTCCACATCGGCGAACTGGTCGCGCAGGGTCGCCACCCCGAGCGGCACCGAGATCCAGTCCACCACCCGCGCCCTGGGCCCCTCGCCCACGGGGCTGTCGCGCCCGAGGCTCAGGCGCATGATCGAGCGCGCCCGCTCCTCGGGCGGCACCTGCGACAGGTCGATCCAGACCAGTTCGGTCGAGCCGCCGCCGATATCCACC
>JALWJU010000458.1 GCA_026997055.1 Paracoccaceae bacterium
GCTCCACCCCCGGCAGCGGCAGGCCCACCGTGCCCGGCCGGCGCTCGCCTTCGTATGGGTTCGAGGTGTTCATGTTGGTCTCGGTCATGCCGTAGCGCTCGAGGATACGGTGGCCGGTGGCTTCGAACCAGGCCCGGTGCGTCTGCGCCAGAAGCGGCGCCGAGCCGGAGACGAAGAGCCGCATGGTGCGCGCCGCCTCCCCCAGCCCCGGCTCCTTGAGCAGGCGGGTGTAAAAGGTCGGCACCCCCATCAGCGCGCTGGCACGCGGCATCAGTTCCACGATGCGCGCGGCATCGAACCTGGGCAGAAACAGGCAGGAACCGCCGGCCATCAGCATGATGTTGGTGGCGACGAAAAGCCCATGCGTGTGATAGATCGGCAGCGCATGGATCAGCACATCCTCCGCGCTGAAACGCCAGTAATCGCGCAAGGTGAGCAAATTGGACGCCAGCGCCCGGTGGCTCAGCATCGCCCCCTTGGAGCGCCCGGTCGTGCCCGAAGTGTAGAGGATCGCGGCCAGATCCTCGCGCCCCCGCGCCACCGCCTCGAAGCCCGCGCCCGCTGCCCCCTCGGCCGCGGCCGCCTCGGCCAGCGTGCCCAGCCCGTCCGCGCCAAGCGTGAGCAGCACCCCCACCCCGGCCCCGCGCGCCACCGGCGCCAGCGCCTCCACACGCCCCGGATCGCAAACGAAAACCCGCGGGCCGGCATCACCGAGGAAATAAGCCACCTCCCCGGGCGTATAGGCCGGGTTCAGCGGCAGGAAGACCGCGCCGGCCAAGAGCGCGCCCAGATAAAGCTCCAGCATCGCCACCGACTTTTCCGCCTGCACCGCGACCCGCTCGCCCGGCGCCACCCCTGCCCGCAGCAGCGCCGCCGCCATCCGCTCGGCCCGCTGCCAAAGCTCAGCATGGCTCAGCCGCGCCCCGCTCGCCACATCCTCGACAAACAGCGCCTCGGGCGCCTCCCCGCCCGGGCGCGCCAATATCGCGGCCAGATGATTGCGCGCATGTTTCTGCATGCCTGCTTACCCCGCCCGATCAGCCCCCGACAGCAGAACGACAAGCCGCTGCCCACATCCCGAACCGCCAGCCCGACAGCCTGCCCCCTCTTCCTCTTGCCGGAAATATCCCGGGGGGTCCGGGGGGCAGCGCCCCCCGGCTATGGTGCGGTCCGGGGCAGCCCCGACAGGCCGCCCCGGCACCGGCCGGGGCGAACCTCTTTTCACCGACGGTTACTCACCAACCGTCCTGATCCGGCCTTCCACCTTGGCGGTGACACCCCCCATGGCCTCGATGTAATTCATCACGTCATTTGCCATCAGGTTGCCATTGCCCGCATCGACCAGCACCCTGCCACCGCCAAGGGCAGCGTAGCCGTCGCCACCGGCGAGGATGTAATTGTTGGTCGCCACCGTATAGAGCTTGTCCGGGTCCACCGGCTCGCCGCCGATCAGCAGCGACTGCACCCTCGATCCCGGCTCGGCGGTCGGATCATAGACATAGCTCATCCCCGAGACCTGCGGGAAGCGCCCGGAGCCGCGCTCCACCTGGCTCACGCCGTTCTCGATCGCGGCCAGGATCTGGCTGCCGGGCAGTTCGGTAACCACGGTCGAATTGCCGAAGGGCAGTTCGGTCAGGATATCGCGCCGGGTCAGCACGGTGCCCGGCTCATAGACCCGGTCGCCGCGGATGCCGCCGCCATTGGCGATCGCCACATCGGCCCCGGTCGCCCAGCGTATCGCATCGGCGATCAGGTTGCCCATGGCGCTCTCTTCGCCGCGCACCACGTTGCGGCGACTGTCGAGCGCACCTTCGGTCGCGCCCAGCGCCACGTTCAGGCTCTCGTCGAGCTTGGCCTGATAGGCATCGACCCGGGCCTGGGTCTCCGGGTCCGGCTCGACCGTGGCGGTATCGATGAAGCGGAAATTGGGCACCCAGCGGATCTTGCGGCTGCCATCGTCACGGGTCTTGACGGTCACGGTGATATCCACCGGCGACAGGAATTCGCCGTCGATCGAGGTCTCCACATAGGCCGTGCGTCCGTCGTAATAGGTGCCATAGGAGTGATCGTCGCCGGAGATGATCACGTCGAAGGCGCCCGAGGAGATCAGTTCATTGTCATTGGAGCGATCGGTCTGGACCACGGCGATGATGAATTCCGCCCCATCCGCCTCGGCCTGTTCGGCCGCCGCAATCGCGCTGTCCACGGTATCCGCGAATTGCAGATCGCCCGAAGACGACACTTCCGGCGTGGTGTCCTGGGCCACCGGGATCAGGGCGACCTTCAGCCCTTCGATGTCGCGCATGACCACGCCACCCAGCCCCTCGACCGGGCTGCCGTCGCCATTGGTGATGTTGATCGCGGCCCAGGGATAGGCGCTGGCCGCCATCTTCTCGAGGAAATTCTCGACCCCGAAGTCGAACTCGTGATTGCCCGGCACGGCGAGGTCGAAGGGCACCATGCTGGTCAGGTCGATCATGTTCTGCCCGTGGTCGAAACCGGACAGGATCGAGGGCGACAGCATGTCGCCGTCAAAGACGTAGATCGTGTTCGGATTGGCGGCACGCTCGGCCTTGGCCACGGCATTGAGGCGGGCCACGCCGCCGCGGCCGCGGTTATCGGCGAAATTGTAGATATCACCGACTCCGAGAATGGTCAGCCTGATCTCCTGGGCTTCCTGGGCGGTCAGCGGCGTCATTGCGCCGAGCGCCATGCCCGAAGCCAGAAGCGCGGAAGCAAAAGCGCGTACGGGTTTTCTCATGAAACATCCTCTCTGTTCTTGATCCGATCATGTTTGCCGTTTTTGCCCGGAGAGTCAAAGCATGTAATGGGTGGCCGACCAGGGCCGGCCACCCATTACATGCTTTGACTCTC
>JALWJU010000459.1 GCA_026997055.1 Paracoccaceae bacterium
GAGATCGGTGCGAAAGGCGCGCTCGATCCCCGGCCGCAGCACCTTGACGGCCACCTCCTCGCCGCTTTCGCGGATGCGGGCGCGGTGGACCTGGGCGATGGAGGCGGCTGCCACCGGCTCGGAAAATTCCGAATAGACCTCGTCCACGTCCACGCCCAGCTCCTCGGCCACCATTTCGCGGGCGGTGGCGAGGGGGAAAGGCGGCAGCTTGTCCTGTAGCCAGGTCAGCTGTTCGGCCAGTTCGGCGCCCACCACGTCAGGCCGGGTCGAGAGGATCTGGCCGAACTTGATATAGGCCGGCCCCAGCGCCGTGAGCGCCCGGGTGATCGGCGGCAGGTCCGGGTCGCCCCTGAGCCCGAGAAAGGAGAACGGCCAGCCGATGACGCGCGCCGCCAGGCGCAGGGCCGGCGGTGCGTCCAGCGCATCGAGCACCACCGTCATGGCGCCGGTGCGCTGAAAGGTGGCCCCGGTGCGGATCAGCCGCCAGATATTGTGGGGCCCGCGCATCTCAGAGCTTCCAGCCCGAATGGAGCGCGGCGATGCCCATGGTCAGGTTGCGGTACTTGACCGCGCCGAAGCCCGCCGCGCGGATCATCGCGGCGAAGCTCTCCTGATCGGGGAAGCGGCGGATCGATTCGACCAGGTATTGATAGCTCTCCTCGTCGCCGGCGATCAGCTTGCCCATCTTCGGGATCACGTTGAAGGAATAGAGGTCGTAGAGCTTCTGCAGGCCCGGATTGGGCAGCTGGCTGAATTCCAGCACCATCAGCCGCCCGCCGGGGCGCAGCACCCGGTATGCCTCGCTCAGCGCATCGGCGATGCGGGTCACGTTGCGGATGCCGAAGCTGATCGTATAGACATCGAAGGCATTGTCGGGAAACGGCAGCGCCATGGCGTCGCCCACCACCCAGTCAAGGCGCTCGCCCAGCTGGTCGGCCTCTGCGCGCCGGCGGCCGGCGATGAGCATGTCCTCGGTCATGTCCAGCACCACCGCGTCCGCCTCCGGCGCGCGCCTGAGAAAGCGGAAGGCGATATCGCCGGTGCCCCCGGCCACGTCCAGCAGACGCTGGCCGGGGCGCGGGGCGAGCCAGTCCATCATCGCGTCTTTCCACAGCCGGTGGATGCCGATCGACATGGCGTCGTTCATCACGTCGTATTTGGAGGCGACCGACGAGAACACCCCGTGCACCAGCCCGGCCTTTTCCTCCTCGGCGACGGTGCGATAGCCGAAATGGGTGGTCTTTTCGTCAGTTTTTGTCATCCTGAGCACCGTTTTCGCGAGCCTGCCCCCTCTTATCTTGCCGGGTTGCGGGGCACAATGGACAAAGGAGAGGGCATGCCCGAACTTCCCGAGGTCGAAACCGTGCGCCGGGGGCTGCTGCCGGTGCTGGAGGGGCGCATGATCGAGCGGGCCGAGATCCGTCGCGACGGGTTGCGCTGGCCGTTTCCGCCGCGCATGGAGGCGCGGCTCGCCGGTGCGCGGGTCACGGCGCTGCGGCGGCGCTCGAAATACATCCTCGCCGATCTCTCTACCGGCGAGACCCTGCTCGTGCATCTGGGCATGTCCGGGCGGCTGCTGATCAGCGAGCCCCCCCATCCGCCGCTGACGAGACACGATCATGTGGTGCTGGATATCGAGGGCGGCGCGCGGGTGGTGTTCAACGATGCCCGCCGCTTCGGGATGATGGACCTGGTGGCGACCGAGACCGCACATGAACACCGCCTGCTCGCGAGCCTCGGCCCCGAGCCGCTGGGCAACCAGTTTCACGAAGCAGGGCTGGCGGCGGCGCTTGCCGGGCGCAGGACACCGATCAAGAGCGCGCTGCTGGATCAGCGAATCGTCGCCGGTCTGGGCAATATCTATGTCTGCGAAGTGCTGTTTCGTGCCGAAATCCACCCCAGGCGCGCGGCCGGGCGCATTGCCCCGGCACGTATCGCCGCGCTGGTGCCCAGCATCCGCGAAGTGCTCGAAGAGGCGATCGAAGCCGGGGGATCTTCGCTGAAGGATTACCGGCAGGCAGACGGAGAACTGGGCTATTTTCAACACGCTTTCCGGGTTTACGGTCGCGAAGGCGCGCCCTGCATGCGCCCCGGCTGCTCCGGCACGATCCGGCGAATCTCCCAGGGCGGGCGCTCGACCTTCTACTGCCCGCGATGCCAAAGATGACTTGATCGGCGCGCCGGGCGGGCTTACGACTCGACGTTGACTGAAACAACCGGGCGGGAAACATGGCCTATCAGAACCTCATCGTCGAGACTTCCAACCACGTCACCCTGATCCGTCTGAACCGGCCCGATGCGCTCAACGCGCTGAACATGGAGCTGCTGGGCGAACTGGGCCAGGCGCTGGGCGAGGCGCAACGCAATGACAAGGTGCGCTGCATCGTGCTGACCGGCTCGGAAAAGGCCTTCGCCGCCGGGGCCGATATCAAGATGATGGCCGAGAAGAGCTTCGTCGAGGTGTTCGCGGGCGACCTGTTCACCGCCGAGGAAAAGGCGATCCTGAAGACCCGCAAGCCGATCATCGCCGCGGTGGCGGGCTATGCGCTGGGCGGGGGCTGCGAACTGGCGATGATGTGCGACTTCATTATCGCCGCCGATACCGCCAGGTTCGGCCAGCCGGAGGTGAATCTGGGCGTCATGGCCGGGATGGGCGGCACCCAGCGCCTGACCCGGCTGGTGGGCCGGGCCAAGGCCATGGACATGAACCTCACCGGGCGTTTCATGGATGCCGAGGAAGCCGAGCGCTCAGGCCTGGTCAGCCGGGTGGTGCCGGCGCGCAAGCTGATGGACGAGGCCATGGCGGCGGCGCAGAAGATCGCCGAGAAGAGCATGATCACGGTGATGGCGATCAAGGAGGCGGTGC
>JALWJU010000460.1 GCA_026997055.1 Paracoccaceae bacterium
CAGACGTGCAGCGCAAGCAGATGACCACGCCGAGCGAGGCCAACGTGCATGCGCTCGCGGTCGAGGGCGATTTCGACACCTGCCAGGCCCTGCTCAAGGACATGTTCAACGACTTCGCCTTCCGCGGCGAGGTGCGCCTTGCCGGGGTCAATTCGATCAACTGGGCCCGCGTGCTGGCGCAGGTGGTCTATTACTTCACGGCGGCCACTTCGCTCGGCGCGCCCATGCGCCCGGTGCGCTTCACCGTGCCCACCGGCAATTTCGGCGACATCTTCGCGGGGCTGATCGCGCAGAAGATGGGCCTGCCGATCGAGCGCCTGGTCATCGCCACCAACCAGAACGACATCCTGCACCGCACGCTCGAGACCGGCGCCCATACCCTGGGCGAGGTGGTGCCCTCGATCAGCCCCAGCATGGATATCCAGGTAAGCTCCAATTTCGAACGCGCGCTCTACTACGCCCATAACGGCGACAGCGCGGCGGTGGCGGCGCAGATGGAGGCGCTGGCCGGGGGGCAGGGCGGCTTCACCATCCCGCCGGGGGCGATCAACTGGCTGCGCGAGCATTTCGCCTCGGGCCGCGCCTCCGAGGAAGAGACCATGGCCACGATCAAGACCACCTACCTGACCAGCAGCGAGGTGATCTGCCCGCATACCGCGGTCGGGGTGAAGGTGGCGCGCGAATTCCTGGCCGAAAGCCCGGCGCCGATGATCACGCTGGCCACCGCGCACCCGGCCAAGTTCCCGGACGCGGTGGAAAAGGCAACCGGCATCCGCCCGGAACTGCCCGCGCGTATCGCGCGCCAGTTCGAGGCCGAGGAGCGCCAGACGCGGGTAGCCGGCGATCTGGCCGCGCTCAAGGCCCTTATCCGGGAGCGCCTGTCCTCGTGAGCGTCCATTTCGACAGGCTCTCCAACGGGCTCAGGGTGGCGACCGAGCCCATGGACGGGCTGGAAAGCGCGGCAATCGGCATCTGGGTCACCGCCGGCGGGCGCCATGAGCGGGCCGAGCAGAACGGCATCGCCCATTTCCTCGAACACATGGCCTTCAAGGGCACGCGCCGGCGCAGCGCGCTCGAGATCGCCGAGGCGATCGAGGATGTGGGCGGCTATCTCAATGCCTATACCTCGCGCGAGGTCACGGCCTATTATGCGCGGGTGCTGAAGGAGGATGTGGCGCTGGCCTTCGACGTGCTCAGCGACATTTTGCTGGAGCCGCTGTTCGAGCAGCGCGAGATCGAGCTTGAGCGCGGCGTGATCCTGCAGGAGATCGGCCAGGCGCTGGATACGCCCGATGACGTGGTGTTCGACTGGCTGCAGGAAGCGGCCTTTCCCGACCAGCCGCTGGGGCGCACGATCCTGGGGCCGGCGGAGCGGGTGGAGGCCTTCGGGCGCGCGGACCTCACCGGCTTCGTGGCCGAGCATTACGGACCCGAACGGCTGATCGTGGCCGCCGCCGGCGCGGTGGATCACGACGAGATCATGCGCCTGGCCGAGGCGGCCTTCGGCGCCCTCGCCCCGGGCCGCGCCCCGGAGATGGTGCCGGCGCGCTTTGCCTGTGGCGAGCGGCGCGAGGAAAAGGCGCTCGAGCAGGTGCATTTCGCGCTTGGGCTCGAAGCGCCGGGATACCGCTCCGAGGATCTCTACACCGCGCAGATATATGCCAGCGTCATGGGCGGGGGGATGTCGAGCCGGCTGTTTCAGGAGGCGCGCGAGAAGCGCGGCCTGTGCTACAGCATCTTCGCGCAGGCAAGCGCCTTCGAGGAGACCGGGCTCATCACCGTCTATGCCGGCACTTCCGCCGGGCAGGCGGGCGAACTGGCGGGCGTGGTGGCCGACGAGCTTGCCCGCGCCGGCGAAGCGATCGGCGAGGCCGAGGTGGCGCGCGCGCGCGCGCAGATGAAGTCGGGCCTCCTGATGGGGCTCGAAAGCGCCAGCAGCCGCGCCGAGCGGCTGGCCCGCCAGGTGGCGATCTGGGGCCGGGTGGTGCCGCTTGCCGAGACGGTGGAGCAGATCGAGGCGGTGAGCGCGGCGCGGCTCTGTGCCTTTGCCGGGGGACTGGCCGGCGAGGCGCGCGCGGCGCTGGCGCTCTACGGGCCCGAAAACGGTGCGCCGGGGCTGGAGGCGCTGCGCGCGCGGCTGCGCGGTGGGCGGGGGGCGTGATGTTTGGCCGTCGCCGACGCGGGCCGGTGATCGAGACCGAGCGGATGCGCCTGCGCCCGCCGCGCCACGGCGACTTTCGCGCCTGGGCGGCTTTGCGCGAGGCGAGCCGGGAATTTCTCCAGCCCTGGGAGCCCAGCTGGTCGGCGGATCATCTGAGCCGGCGCAATTTCACCAACCGCGTCTATTGGGCCAGCCGCTCGATCGCGCAAGGAAGCGCGCTGCCGCTGTTTCTGATCCGGCGCGAGGACGAGGCGCTGCTGGGCGCGCTGACCATCGACAATATCCGCCGCGGCCCCGCCCAGGCCGGCACGGCGGGCTATTGGGTGGGCGCGCCGTTCGCCCGGCAGGGATACATGCGCGAGGCGCTGGAGGCGGTGGTGCATCATTGCTTCGAGGTGCTGGACCTGAGCCGGCTGGAGGCAGGCTGCCTGCCGGAAAACGCCGCTTCGCGGGGGATTCTGGAGAAGGTCGGCTTCAAGTATGAGGGCGTGGCGCAGAGCTATCTGCAGATCAACGGGCGCTGGCGCAATCATGTGCTCTATGCCAATCTGCGCTCGGATCGGCGCGGACGCAGCGAGGCGGGATAGGCCGGGGGGCGCTGCCCCCCGGACCCCCCGGAGTATTTGGGCCAAGATGAAAGGCAGGGCATGTTGAATCCGGCGGATGCGGCATTTGAGGCGAGGCTGCGCGGGCTG
>JALWJU010000461.1 GCA_026997055.1 Paracoccaceae bacterium
TTCCTCGACCGTGAGCGCGGTGGGGGCCATGGCGCCGAGCGCCACGCGCGCCTCGGTGATCACGTCGCCGTCACGACTGAGGCTGACCGCACAGCCGACCACGGCGATATCCATCTCCGTGCGCGGGATGAAGCGCTGATAGGCGTCGCCCCCATGCGCCCCGCGCGGCGGCAGATAAAGCGCGCTGATCACCTCGCCCTGCGCAAGGCTGGTCTGCCCTGGCCCGGTGGGGATGTCCCCGACCGCCACGCGCCGCGCACCTTTCGGCCCCAGCACCTCCACCTCGGCCCCGGCGGCGATCAGCGCGGGCACCGAATCGGCCGCCGGCGAGGCATTGGCCAGGTTGCCCACCGGAGTCGCGCGCCCCTGCACCTGGGTCGAGCCGATGAGCCCCACCGCCTCGACCACGCCGGGCCAGTCGGCGCGCAGGCCCGCATGTTCGGTCAGCTCGGCACCCGGCACCGCCACGCCGATGCGCCAGCCGCCACCCTCGGTGCGCTCGATATCGTAAACGCCGGGAATATGCTTGAGGTCGATCAGCACATCCGGCACGGCCCCCATGCGCATCCGCACCAGCAGATCGGTGCCCCCGGCCAGAAAGCGCACACGCCCGCGCGCCTCGCCGGCCATCGCCACGGCCTCCTCGAAGCTGGCAGGTTTCAGATATTGCATCGCCCCTCCCGGCAATATGTCCATCGGCAAGACAAGCCTAAGCACACCGCCGCAAATCGCCAACCGGAAAGCGACATGCCCCGGCGAAAATCCGCCCTTTCATCTTGGCGAAAATACTCCGGGGGGCACGGGGGGCAGCGCCCCCCCGCCTATCCCCCGCTACAGCGGTCGGATCTTGAGCCCCGCGGCCTCCAGCCGGGCGCGAAGCGCGCGCGCCATTGCCACCGCTTCGGGGGTGTCGCCATGCAGGCAGATCGTGTCGATGCGCGCCTCGATGCGCCTGCCGCTTTCGGCGATGATCGCGCCTTCCTCCAGCATCGCCAATATCCGCTCGGCCGCGTGATCCGCATCATGCAGCACCGCACCGGGCTTGCCGCGCGCGACCAGGCGTGCGTCGTCCTCATAGGCGCGGTCGGCAAAGATCTCCCCGGCCCAGTTGGCGCCAAGCTCGCGGGCGGCCTGCTCCATCGGCGTTGCCGCCAGCACCACCAGCACGATCTCCGGGTCCACCGCCAGCGCCGCTTCGAAACAGGCCCGCGCCAGCGCCGGGTCGGCCACCGCCATATGCGAGAGCGCCCCGTGCAGCTTGAGGTGGCGCAGGCGCCCGCCGGCCCTCTTCGCCAGGGCCTGCGCCGCGCCCAGCTGGTAGGCCACCAGATTGGCCGCCTCGGCATGCGAGATCGCCATGTTGCGCCGGCCAAAGCCCTGCAGGTCCGGCAGGCCGGGATGGGCGCCGATGCCGACGCCGTGCTCAAGCGCCGCGGCCATGGTCGCCGCCATCACGTCGGCGTCGCCCGCATGGAAGCCGCAGGCGATATTGGCCGAGGTGATGGTCTGCAAGAGCGCCGCGTCATCGCCCATCCGCCAGGGGCCGAAGCCTTCGCCCATGTCGCTGTTGAGGTCCACATGGCGCTGCATCTCATCCCTCCTCGTCCGCCTCGTCGCCGGCCACCACGCCGCTGATCAACTGGTAGCTCAACAGGTCGGCAATGTCATGGGGATCGCGCGTGAGCGGCTCGGCGCGCCGGGCGAGCGCCGCGAGAAGCCCGCTTTCGGGCCGCCAGAGCCGGTCGGCCTCTTCATGGCTCAGCATCTCGAAGCGCAGGCTGGCGCCGGGTGGCGCCTGGGCGATGCGTGCCAGATCCGCCGGGATCACGCTGCCGATGCGCGCATAGCCGCCGGTGGTCTGACACTCGGCGAGCAGCACATAGGGCACGCCCGCGCCGGTCATCTGCACGTCGCCCGCCTGGATCACGTCGGAGGCCTGGCCGGTGATGCGCGCGCCAAAGGGCGCGCCGGGCTGATCCAGCCGCACCCCCTGCCGGTTACCCGTGGGCGAGCGGGTGAAGGCGGTGGCGAGAAAGCGCTCCAGCGTTTCGGGGGCAAACAGCCCGGTCTGCGGCCCCGGGGTCAGGCGCAGGGTGCCGCCGCAAAAGCGCGCGTCAGGGGCGAGCTTCAGGGGCGGGTGATCCGGCGCCGGGTCGGGCAGGATCTCGAGCCGCGCGCCTGCCTGCACCAGGCCGCCGATCCCCACCGCCAGATGCGCCGAGCGGCTGCCCAGCACTTGCGGCCCGCCAATGCCGCCGGCAGGGGTGAGATAGCCGTAAACGCCCGCCTGCACCCCGCCGATCTCCAGCACCTGCCCGGCCTCGGCCGCGTGCGAGGCATTCCACGCCAGCGCCTGTTCGTCGAGGCGCGCGCGCATCGGCGCGCCGGTGAGGGCGAATCGGGTGCGCGCGGCAAAGCGGAAGCGCCCGCCGAGGCCCGCCATCTCGAGGCCCGCCACCACCTCTTTCAGCCCCAGGAGCGCGGCGGCCTCATGCAGCGCCAGCCGGTCCGCCGCGCCGCCGCGCGAAAGGCCGGAGGCCATGTGAAACGGCCGGCCGAGATCCTGCACGCTGACGCCGGGGCCGGCGGAAAGCACCTCCAGCGCATTCATGCGAGCAGCTCCAGCCGGGCGATGTCGGCGGCTTCGCCACCGCGCGCGGCAAGCGCGGCAAAGGCCGTGTGGTCGAGCGCCTCGAACACCACCTCGTCGCCCGCGCGCAGGGGAAAGGGCTCGGCGCTCTCGGGGCGGAAGGGGCGAAAGGTGGTCTGCCCCACCTGCCGCCAGCCGGTCGCCGACGGGTTGGCAAACAGCACGATCTGGCGCACCGCGGCCACCAGCGCGCCGGCGGGC
>JALWJU010000462.1 GCA_026997055.1 Paracoccaceae bacterium
TTTCGGCGCCGCGCACGAAGGTCCGCCCCGGATGGGCATGGGCGTCGATCACCGGGCTTTCGCGCATCAGCGCCAGCGCGGCGGCGAGCTCCTCCTCGCTGAGACTGAAGCCGACCTCCGGCGGGGAGGGGCGCAGCTTCCACCAGGCTGCCGTGCCCAGCGCACCCAGCGCGCCCAGGGCCAGCGCGCCGCCGATCAGGGTTCTCCTGCGCATTCTGTCGCCCTCCATCGTGACATTGCCGCAAACGGTTGTTCGCTTTTGGCCCCGTGGCGAGTATGCTGAGGCCACGGGCAAAAGCAAGGACGGGACCATGGCCGACAGGATCCGCTTCACCCTCGATGGCCGCGCGGTCGAGGCCGCGCCGGGCGAGAGCATCTGGCAGGTGGCGGCGCGCGAGGGGGTGGAGATCGAGCATCTGTGCTGGCGCGATGCGCCGGGCTACCGGGCCGACGGCAATTGCCGCGCCTGCATGGTGGAGGTCAAGGGCGAGCGGGTGCTGGCGGCTTCGTGCCAGCGGCAGGTGACGGATGGCATGGAGGTGGTGACCGATTCGCCCCGGGCGAAGAAGGCCCGGCGCATGGTGGTGGAGCTTCTGCTGGCCGACCAGCCGGAAGCGCCCCATGACGCGCACAGCCATCTGGCAGAGACCGCCGCCCGGCTGGGTATCGGCGAGAGCCGCTTTCCGAGGATCGAGCGCGAGCGGGTGCCGCTTCTCGATGACAGCCATGTGGCGATGCGGGTCAATCTCGATGCCTGCATTGCCTGCGGACTGTGCGTGCGTGCCTGCCGCGAGGTGCAGGTGAATGACGTGATCGGCATGGCCGGGCGGGGGCATGACGCCTTTCCGGTATTTGACCAGGGCGACGGGATGGGGGCGAGCACCTGCGTCGCCTGTGGCGAATGCGTGAGCGCCTGCCCCACCGGCGCGCTTCTGCCCGCAAGCGTGGAGGGGGCGCGCGATTTTGACGAGGCGGTGCGCAGCGTCTGCCCCTTCTGCGGGGTGGGCTGCCAGGTGAGCCTCAGGGTGAAGGACGGGCGCATCGCTTATGTGGAGGGCGCCGACGGGCCGGCCAACGAAAACCGGCTCTGCGTCAAGGGCCGCTTCGGCTTCGACTATATCACCCACCCGCACCGGCTGACCCGCCCGCTGATCCGCCGAGAAGGCGCCGAGAAGGGCATGAACGTGGACCCGGCCGACCCGCTCACCCACTTCCGCGAGGCCAGTTGGGAGGAGGCGCTGGAGCGCGCCGCCGCCGGGCTCAGGGCCGTGCGCGAGGCCCACGGCCCGGACGCGCTGGCGGGCTTTGGCAGCGCCAAATGCACCAATGAAGAGGCCTATCTGTTTCAGCGCCTGATCCGGCAGGGGCTGGGCACAAACAATGTCGATCACTGCACCCGCCTGTGCCACGCCTCTTCCGTGGCCGCGCTTCTCGAAAATGTCGGCTCGGGCGCGGTGACGGCGACGTTCAACGAGATCGAGAATGCGGATGCGGCCATCGTCATCGGCGCCAATCCGGTCGAGAACCACCCCGTCGCCGCGACCTATTTCAAGCAGTTCGCCAGGCGCGGCGGCACCCTGATCGTCATGGACCCGCGCGGCCAGGCGCTCAGGCGCCACGCGACTCACATGCTGCAATTCCGCCCCTCGGCCGATGTTGCGATGCTCAATGCGATCATGCATGTGATCGCCGAGGAGGGGCTGGCCGACGAAGCCTATATCGCCGCCCATACCGAGGGCTGGGAGGAGATGCGCGCGCATCTGAGGGCCTTTGCGCCCGAGGAAATGGCCGAGATCTGCGGCATTCCCGCCGAGACCCTGCGCAGGGTGGCGCGCGACTTTGCCCGCGCGCGAGCCGGCATGATCTTCTGGGGCATGGGGGTGAGCCAGCATACCCACGGCACCGACAATGCCCGCTGCCTGATCGACCTTGCGCTGATGACCGGCAATGTCGGCCGGCCGGGCACCGGGCTGCACCCGCTCAGGGGGCAGAACAACGTGCAGGGCGCCTCCGATGCCGGGCTGATCCCCATGTTCTTCCCCGATTACAAATCCGTGGCCGATGCCGAGCAGCGCGCCCGCTTCGCCGCCGCCTGGGGTGCGCAGGCCCTGCCCGAGAGGCCCGGCCTCACCGTGGTCGAGATCATGGACGCGGCCCACAGGGGCGATATCCGCGCCATGTATATCGCTGGCGAGAACCCGGCCATGTCGGACCCGGACACCAGCCATGTGCGCGAGGCGCTGGCGCGGCTGGATTTCCTCGTCAGCCAGGATATCTTCCTCACCGAAACCGCCATGTTCGCCGATGTGATCCTGCCCGCCGCCGCGCTCGCGGAAAAGGCCGGCACGGTGACCAATACCAACCGCCAGGTGCAGATGGTGCGCCCGGCCGTGGCGCCTCCGGGCGAGGCCAGGCCCGACTGGTGGATCACCGCCGAGCTGGGCAAGCGGCTGGGGATGGACTGGGAGCATGACGGGCCGGAGGAGGTCTTTGCCGAAATGACCGGCGTCATGGGAAGCCTCAAGAACATCACCTGGGAGCGGCTCGCGGCGGAAAATGCGGTGACTTATCCCTCGCTCGCCCCGGACGACCCGGGCCAGGCGATCGTCTTTGCCGAGGGCTTCCCGCGCCCCGGCGGGCGGGCGCGCTTTGCCCCGGCGCATGTGCTGCCCCCGGCCGAAGAGCCCGATGCGCAATATCCCATGGTGCTGACCACCGGCCGCCAGCTCGAGCACTGGCATACCGGCACCATGACAAGGCGCGCCCGCGTGCTCGACGCGCTGGAGCCGGGGCCGACCGTGGCGATCCACCCGGATACGCTGGCCGCGCT
>JALWJU010000463.1 GCA_026997055.1 Paracoccaceae bacterium
GGCAGCTCAGCCCCGCCGGTCCCCGCCCCCGGCCCTCTTCACCCATGCTCCGTCCATGCTTCATCCGTTCCGGAGCCTGTCACCGGTCAGCCGCTGCGCACGGGCGTCTTCATCAGCACGATCTCCTCGGCCATGGTCGGATGCACCGCCACGGTGGCGTCGAAATCGGCCTTGGTCGCGCCCATCTTGACCGCCACCGCGGCAAGCTGGATCATCTCGCCCGCCCCGTCGGCGACGATATGGCAGCCCAGCACCTTCTGCGTCTTCTGGCTCACCACCAGCTTGAACAGCACCCGGTCGGGCCGACCGATGAAGCTGCGCTGCATGGGCCGGAAGGCGGCGACATATACGTCGATCGGCTCGCGCTCGCGCGCCTCTTCCTCGCTGAGCCCCACGGCGCCGTATTCGGGCTGGGTAAAGACGGCGGAGGGCACGTTTTCGTGGTCGGGCTTCGTCGGATTGCCCCTGAACACGGTCTCGTGAAAGGCCACCGCCTCGCGGATCGCCACCGGGGTGAGGTTGATCCGGTCGGTCACGTCGCCCACCGCGTAGATCGAGGGCACCGAGGTCTGCGAATATTCGTCCACCACGATCTCGCCCCAGCGGCCCAGCTTCACGCCCGCCTCCTCCAGACCCAGCCCGGCGGTATTGGGCTTGCGCCCGGTGGCAAACAGCACCTGGTCGAAGACATCCTCGCGCCCGTCGCTGCCCTTGACCCAGATGCGCCCGTCGCGCCGCTCCATGCGCTCGACCTCGAGCCCCACATGCAGGTCCACCCCGCGCTCGCGGATCAGCTCGGCCAGGTGCCCGCGCACCTCGTCATCGAAGCCGCGCAGGATCTGCGCGCCCCGGTACCATTGCGCCGTATGCGTGCCGAGGCCGTTGAATATGCAGGCGAATTCGCTGGCGATATAGCCCCCGCCGACGATCAGGATGCGCTCGGGGAAGGTCTCGAGGTCGAACACCTCGTTGGAGGTGATCGCCAGTTCGTGGCCCTCGGTCGTCTCGGGCACGAAGGGGGCGCCGCCGGTGGCGACAAGGATGTGTTTCGCGGTGAAGGTCTCGCCGCTGGAAAGGGCGACGGTATGGGCATCCTCGAGCGTGGCGCGGGCGTGGAAGATATCGGCGCCGGCACGCGCGAGATTGCGCTGGTAGATGCCTTCGAGGCGCGCAAGCTCGGCATGAAGCATCGGCCGGAAGCGCTCCCAGCGAAAGGTGCCGCCCTCGTAGTCCCAGCCGTAATCGCGCGCCTGGCGCGCCGCCGGGCCGTAGGAGGAGGCAAACACCATCAGCTTCTTGGGCACGCAGCCGCGAATGACGCAGGTGCCGCCCATGCGGAACTCTTCGGCCAGGGCGACCCGCGCGCCCCCCTCGGCCGCCAGCCGCCCGGCGCGCACTCCCCCGGAGCCGCCGCCAATCACGAAGAGATCGTAGTCGAATGTCATGTCCAAGCCTTTCGCCAGAGCAGGTATTGCCCGTGCCATATCGGCCCCCGGGCGCCGGAGTCCAGCCCCCGAGGAAAAAACGCGACATCGCGCCCGCTGCGCAAGCGCGGACATGTGAGCGTCAGACAGAAATGGCTAACGCTTCATCACAGCCGCAAAGCAGGTACTGTCACATATCTTTTGCACTTTCGTTCAGGCGGATGTTCAGGCGATGCCGGCTCCCCGGGCCTGATCCGCAAATGGCAGGGGGGCCTGCCCCGTTCCGCCGGACAGACAGGCGGTTTCGGTCGAAACGGGGCAGGATCGCAATCGTGTTTTTTCCGATTCTGCGGGAAATCGCCCGCCCGCGGCACCGATCGCGGGGCGGAGAGGGAGTGAGGCCGCTTTCCGTACGGTTTGCGCTCCTCTGGAAGGGGTGTCGTGAAGTGGCGCCGGGGATTTCATGCCTCCGGCGGGAGTATTTCGAGAAAGGCGAAAGGGGGCATTTTCGATGCCTGTGCGCTCCGGGTGCGCTCCGGGCCGGGTTATCGCACCGAGACCCGCACCGCGCCAAGGATCTCGCCCGGGCCGGCCGCCTGCAGGAAGACGGCCATTTCCTCATCTTCTCCGTCCTTTCCGTCCCCTTCCCCTCCTTCTCCGATCTCTTCCATGGCCACTTCCATGACCAGCCTGCCGGTTCCGTCCCAGCGGCCCAGTTCGCTCAGGGAGGTGGCGACATTGGCGTAGCGGATCGTCTTGCCCGCATTCTCGCCACGCTCGATACGCACCGTCGCGGTGCTCCGGAAACGCACCAGCATCACCAGCAGGCGGCCCGGCAGGGGCCGGGAAGCGCTCGGGCGCGCCTCGATGCGCAGCAGGCCGTCTCTGAGAATTGCCGCCATTTCGACGCGCGCCGGCATTTCGCGCGCCATCATGATGTAGTCGGCCACTTCCATCGGTCTGGAGCCGATCACATGGTCCTTGCCGGCGATGATCATCTGCGGCGTATAGATGGAGCGCATCCCGGCGGCATGGGCATAGGCCTTTTGCCGCTCGGTATATTCGGGCCGGGCAAAGGTATCGGGCCAGCCGATATAGTCCCAGTAATCCACATGCAGCGACAGCGCCAGCACGTCGTCGCGCCGGGCCAGACGGGCCAGCAGGGCATCCGCCGGCGGGCAGGATGCGCAGCCCTGCGAGGTAAACAGCTCCACCACCACCAGCGGGCGCTCATGGGCGCCTTCCTGCGCCCGCAGCGGCGCGCCCGGGATGACCAGGCCCAGCAATGCCGCCAGGAGCAGCCCCGAAAACGACCCCGGGATCAATCCCCGAAACAAGGCCCATCGGCGGCGCGATACATTCATTCCCTGCTCCTTCTGCTCACCCTTCCTTACCGCAAC
>JALWJU010000464.1 GCA_026997055.1 Paracoccaceae bacterium
TTTCATCCTGACTGCCGACGAGGTGCCTCATCCGGTCGCCCTGAAGATGGAAGCGCGTGTCAATGGCGAGCGCTGGGGCGGGGGCAATTCCGCCGACATGCACCACGATTTCGCCGATATCATCGCTCATGTCTCCGCCAGCGAAACGATCTGGCCCGGCGAGGTGATCGGCTCGGGCACGGTGGGTACCGGCTGCGGGCTGGAGACCGGGCGGAGTCTGGCGCCCGGGGATCGGTTCGAGCTGGAGATCGAGAAGATCGGCGTACTGGCCAACCGGATCGTGCGGGGATAGGACGGGAGCGGGGGCGCTGCCCCCGCGCCCCCGGGATATTTGTGGAAGTATGAAGGGGCGATTGTGTACGGGAAGGGGGTGGCGTAGTTTCGGGCCATGAAGACTGCGCTGATCACCCATCCCGACTGTCTCGAACATGTCAATCCCCCCGGCCATCCGGAAAGCGTGGCGCGGCTCGAGGCGGTCATGGCGGCCTTGTCGGGGCCGGGATTCGATACGCTTGGCCGCATTGCGGCGGTACTGGCGCATGATGACGATCTGGGGCTTGCACATGGGCGGGCGTATATTGACCGGATTCGCCGGCTGAGCCCCGATTCCGGCTGGGTCCGGCTCGATGAGGATACCGTCATGTCGCCCGGCAGCTTTTCGGCGGCGCGCCGCGCGGCGGGCGGGGCGGTTCAGGCGGTGCGGATGGTCCTGCAAGGGGATCTGCGCAATGCCTTTGTCGCCTGTCGTCCGCCGGGTCATCATGCCGAGCGCGGTCGGGCGATGGGATTCTGCCTGTTTTCCAATGTCGCCATTGCGGCGAAACATGCGCTGGAGGTTCACGGGCTGGCGCGGGTGGCGGTGCTGGATTTCGATGTACATCATGGCAATGGCACCCAGGATGTGCTCTGGGACGAGGCGCGTGCGCTGTTCGTTTCTTCGCACCAGATGCCGCTTTATCCCGGGACCGGGGCGGCCAGCGAGACCGGGGCGCATGGCAATGTCCTGAACATGCCGCTTGCCGGCGGCTCGGGCGGTGCCGGGATGCGAGCGGTCTGGGAGGGGGCGCTGGAGCGGGTGGCGGAATTCGGCCCGGATCTGGTGCTGGTTTCGGCCGGGTTCGATGCTCATGTGCGCGATCCTCTGGGCGGGCTGAACTGGCGGACGGAGGATTATGCCTGGCTCACCCGGGCGATCTGCGAGATGGCGGCCGGCTGCTGCTCGGGCCGGGTGGTGTCCGTGCTGGAAGGGGGTTATGATCTGGAAGCGCTGGGCGAGAGCGTGGCGGCGCATGTCAGGGTCTTGATGGAGCATGGCGGATGAGCGGCAAGCCGGTGAGCGAGATGAGCTTCGAGGAGGCGATGGCGGAACTGGAGGAGGTCGTGGGCCGACTCGAGCGCGGCGACGTGGCGCTGGAGGAGTCGATACGCCTCTATGAGCGCGGGGCGGAGCTCAAGGCGCGCTGCGAGCAGAAGCTGAAAGAGGCCGAGGAAAAGGTGGCGGCGATTACCCTGGATGCCGACGGCGCGCCCGGCGGCACCACGCCGGTGGAGGGTCTGTAGGCGGTGTTTCTCGAACGGTTGGCCGGGGATGCGGCGCGGGTGCGTGCGCATCTGCTGGGTGCGATTGCAGGCGAGGATGTGCTGGCGCGCGCCATGCGCCATGCGGTTGCCGGGGGCAAGGGGCTGCGGGGCTTCCTGGTGCTGGAGAGTGCGCGGCTGCATGGCTTCGGCGCACAGCGGGCGATGAGTGCGGCGGCTGCGGTGGAGGCGGTGCATGGCTATTCGCTGGTGCATGACGATCTGCCGGCCATGGATGACGACGACCTGCGCCGCGGGGAGCCGACCCTGCATGTGAAGTGGGACGAGGCCACGGCGATCCTCGCGGGCGATGCGCTGCAGGCGCTGGCCTTCGAGCTTTTGTGCGACGAGGCCCTGGGGGCGGCACGCCTGGCGCTGGTGCAGAGTCTGGCGGTGGCGGCGGGCGCGCGGGGCATGGTCGGCGGGCAGATGATGGACATCGCTGCCGAGAGCGCCGAGGCGCCTCTGACGCTCGAGGAGATCACCCGCCTGCAGGCGGGCAAGACCGGCGCGCTCATTCGCTGGTCGGCCGAGGCCGGCGCGCGCCTTGCCGGGGCGGATCCGGCGCCGATGCGTGCCTATGCCGATGCGCTGGGGCTTGCCTTTCAGATTGCCGATGACGTGCTGGATGTGGAGGGCGACGCGGCCACCGCCGGCAAGCGCGTGGGCAAGGATGCGGATGCGGGCAAGGCGACCTTTGTCTCGCTGCTGGGCCTGGCAGGTGCCAAGGCGCGGGCGCGGGAACTGGTGGAGGAAGCCATTGCCGCTCTTGCCCCCTATGGCGGGCGGGCCGATGGCTTGCGGGAAGCGGCCGGATTCGTTATTGATCGCAAGTCCTGACGAGGCTTTCATGTCCGAAAAACCCACCACCCCCCTGCTTGACAAGGTGCGCCGGCCCGCCGACCTCAGGGGGATGAGCGTGGCCGAGCTTGCCCGGCTGGCCGATGAACTGCGAGCCGAGACCATCAGCGCCGTGAGCGAGACCGGCGGCCATCTGGGGGCGGGGCTGGGCGTGGTGGAGCTGACCGTGGCGCTGCACGCGGTATTCGACACCCCGCACGACAAGCTGATCTGGGATGTGGGCCACCAGTGCTATCCGCACAAGATCCTGACCGGGCGGCGCGACCGCATCCGCACGCTGCGCCAGAAGGGCGGGCTTTCGGGCTTTACCAAGCGCGACGAGAGCCCCTACGACCCGTTCGGCGCCGGCCATAGCTCCACCTCGATCAGCGCCG
>JALWJU010000465.1 GCA_026997055.1 Paracoccaceae bacterium
GCCCCCGCCCCTGCCCGCTCCGAACCGCCACTCTATGCCCCGGAAGGCACCGCGACCGGCCAATCGGCCCCGCCCGCCGCATCCGGCGCCCGGAGCACCCTGCCCGGCAGTTATGGCTATCCCGGCGGCTACGGTTATCCCGGCGGCTACGGCTACGCATACCGGCCCGGAGACGAAACTGCCGCATTGCCCGATGCCCCGCTGCCCGATTACGGCCACGGCTATTCCTATCCCTACCCCCTTCCCGGTGTCCCGGCCTATCCCGGCCTCTATCCCGGCCTCTATCCCGGCATCGCGCCCGGTCTCGGCGGCTGGGGCACCCCCTATTACGGCACGGTTCCGTTTTTCGGCGGCACACCTTTCGGATTCTGGTGAGCCGCAGACACCAGGCAAGGGCTGGACCCCCTTGCCGAAGTGATACAGGCACATGTCCCAGTGCCCGTTTCATTCAACCTTCCCGGGACGAAAATGGAGAGAGAACATGAAAAAAAGCCTGATGATCGCGGCAGTCGCTGCCGCAGCAAGCCTGACGGCAATCCCCGCCAGCGCCCAGTACTGGGGCCCCTATTACGGGCCCGGCTACGGCTACGCCCCCGGCTGGGGCTACGGGCCCGGCTGGGGCAATGGCTGGACCCCCTGGGGCGGCCCGGGCTGGGGCAATGGCTGGACCCCCTGGGGCGGCGACAACTGGGGCACCGGCTGGGGTCCCTTCAGCGGTAACGGTCTGGGCGACGGCAGCTTCGACATGAGCTTCTCGGGCAAGACCCGCACCTCCGGCTCCGGCTACGGGCGTGGCTACGGCTATGGCTACAATGGCTACGGCTACCCCTATGGCTACCCCTACGGCTATGCCCCGGTCGCGCCGGGTGCCGAGGGTGACGCCGCCGCCGTGCCCCCGGGCTACCCGATGCCCGGCATGATGCCCCCGCCCCCGGGCTACCCGGCCGCGCCGGCTCCCGCCGAGCAGACCGCCGAAGGCGGCGCCGAGGCCGCGACCGAATAAGCCGGGCGCTTATGCCAGACCAGACCATGCCCTGCCCCGGAAGCCCGGGGCAGGGCAGCCCGAACCCGGAGCACCCGAAACGGAGCCCCCGATGCGACCCATTGCTGCTGCCCTTGCCCTGATCCTCGCCGCGGTGTCGGCCATGCCCGCCACGGCCCAGAGCCCGGCCCTTCCCGCCACGCCCGCCTTCAGCGCCGAAGCCGTTCAGAGCCTGCCCGACGGCAGCGAGCAGGTCGGACGGATATTCAAGGCCGCAGGCAACATGCGCATCGAAATCGAAGGTCCCGACGGCCGGACCTCCGTCCAGATCATGCGCGGCGGCGAAGGCATCGCCTACCTGATCGACCCGCAGAGCCGCACCTACGCCACGATCCGCGACCCCTCCGTAGCCGGCGCCGTCAGCGGCGCCGCCGACCCCTGCCCGCCGCAGGCACAGATGCAGGCGGCGCAAATGACCTGCCGCCAGGTCGGCGAGGGCGAGGTCTCGGGGATCGTCACCCAGACCTGGGAGCTGACATCGCCGCAGATCGCCGCCCCGATGCGTATCGAATGGGATACCGGCCGCCGGCAGGCGCTGAGCCAGATCTGGCCCGACGGCACCACCATGGCCATGACCTTTCAGGAAATGCAGGAAATGGAGGGCCGCCAGGTCGAATACTGGAGCACCGCCCTGCAGCGCCCCGGCCAGGCGCCGGTGATCGGCGGCTGGTGGTTCGACCCGGAGCTTCTGCTGGTGGTGCGCGAGGAAAAGCCCGGCGGCGCCAGGCGCGCCCTGCGCAATATCCGCGTCGGCGAGATCGACCCGGCGCTGTTTTTGCCGCCGCAGGGCTACCGGGAGGTCCAGCCCCAGGCCGCGCAGGGCGCCCCGGCCCCGGGCAATCAATAGGAGGAAGCAGATGCGCACGCTTTACGCGAATTTCAAGGGCGGCACCGGCAAGAGCACCATCGTCTTCAACCTCGCGCTCTGGCAGCAGGCGCAGGGGCAGGCGGTGCAGGTCTGCGACCTCGACCCGCAGCGCACCGTGAGCGACGTGGCCCGGATCCGCGCCGAGGACGGGATCGAGCCCGCGCTCGATGTGGTCAACGACCTGCCCGCCCGGCGCAAGAAGGGGGTCGAATACCTGATCGACGTGGGCGCTTCCGATATGGAGGCGATGCGCAGGGCGATCCGCTGGGCCGACCGGGTGGTGATCCCGGTGACGCCCTCCCAGGCCGATATCTGGGCCACCCAGCGCTTTCTCGGCATCATGCGCGAGGAGCGCGGCAAAAAGATGCCCGAGGTGCTGGCCTTTCTCAACCGCGCCGACCCGCATCCGCGCTCGCGCGAGAATGCCGAGGCCATGGAGGCGCTCGAAATGCTGCCCGACATCACCCCGCTGGAGCCGAAGCTGGTGCAGCGGCTGGCCTTCCGCCGCTCGTTTTCCGAAGGCCTCTCGGTAAGCGAGCTGGAGCCGCGCTCCCGGGCCGCCGAGGAGCTGGACGCGCTGGCCCGCGCGCTTGACAGCTGACCCGCCGAAAGTCGAAAAAAGCCGAAAGGAGCCTCTCATGCTGACCCCGATCCTGAGACTTCTGGCGACCTACCTTGTGGTGGGGCTGGTGGTGTTCGGCTTCTTCAACCGCGACCGGATCGCCGACATGCTGGGCTGGGGGGGCGAGGACGCGCCGACCGAGGCGGCAGAGCAGGCCCAAGCCGCGACGGAGCCCGCCCCGGCCACGGCCACGGCCGTCCCCGCACCAGCACCCGCACCCGCTGCCGCCGTCGCCACCGCCCCGGTCTTTGCTCCGCCGCCGGGGGAGAAT
>JALWJU010000466.1 GCA_026997055.1 Paracoccaceae bacterium
GGTGTCCCGTCCACGATATGCGGGGTACGCGGCAACGTGCTGTTGGGGTGGGTCCGGTCGAGAGAATGGGAAGACCCGGAGATGGAGTTCGAACTGGTCCACAAGGTCTCGGGCGCCGACGACGGCTATCCCGACGACTGCCCAGTGCTGCGCACCAGATCGAATGAAGAAGCCGCCGCGGGGCGTCATGTGGTGGGTGGCACCGCCTGGTTCTTCGCGCGTGACGAAAACGTGCAGGCCTTCGACTGGCTGTTCGTGGACGAGGCCGGGCAGGTGGGACTGGCCAACATGGCGGCGATGGGGCGCGCGGCCCGCAACATCGTGCTGGTGGGGGATCCACGGCAACTGCCGCAGGTCATCCAAGGGGCGCATCCCGAGCCCGCGAACCTCTCCTGCCTCGAATGGATGCTGGGCGAACATGCCACCGTACCGCCGGATCGCGGCATCTTCCTGCCCACCTCGCGGCGGATGCACCCGGCGGTCTGCGGCTTCATCTCCGAGCAGGTCTATGAAGGCCGGCTGGAAAGCCATGCGGATACCGCGCGCCAGGCGCTGCGCGCCACGCCCTTCCCCGAGGCCGGAGCCTTCACGGTGCCGGTGGAGCACGAAGGCAATGCGCAGGTCGCCCAGGAGGAAGTGACCGCCATCAAAAAGGCCGTGCGCGCCCTGCTCAAGGGCAAATGGCACGACCAGAGCCGCGCCACGCGAGCGATGCGCGCAAGCGACATCATCGTCGTCGCCCCCTACAACGCGCAGGTCAATGCTCTGCGCGCCGCCCTGCCCGCGGCGATCCGCGTGGGCACCGTGGACAGGTTCCAGGGTCAGGAAGCCCCCGTCTGCCTCGTCTCGATGACCGCAAGCTCGGCCGAAGACATCCCCCGCGGCCTCGAATTCCTCTATTCCACCAACCGCCTCAACGTCGCCATCTCCCGCGCCAAGGCCCTCACCCTCCTCTTCGCCAGCCCCCGCCTGCGCGAGGCAAAATGCGAAACCGTCAAGCAGATGCGCATGGTGAATGTGGTGTGTGCGTTGCCAATTCGCCCCCAAACGAAGAAACTCTCCTGATGAACAAATATACCCAACAACTGAAAACTTGGGCCCACAATGTGCTTTCGAACGCACTTCATGCGCATCGGACGAATGTCTCAACCTACAAAAGCCTAAAGAACCTCGGAGAAGTCATTGGGACTGAGTATGGTGATCGTGTCCTTTTTGAACTCATCCAGAATGCACATGACGCTCACGAAATTGGTGAGGACGGTGCAATCACGATCAAGGTTGTCAAGATATCGGATTCCGAAGGTTACCTTTATGTCGCCAACCGAGGGCATGGTTTCAAAGAGCGCGACGTGAATGCCATCATGAACTTGGCGACCAGCGGAAAAGAGATCGGTGAGGGGATCGGCAACAAGGGACTCGGATTTCGAAGTATTGAGGCGATCACTGACGATGTACACATCTACTCGCGATCGCAGGGCGGGGCGTCCAATACATTTGACGGATACTGCTTTCGGTTTTCCAAACCCGATGAAATACGTGACATCATCCTGTCCGAACTGCGGCATGAGAACGTTGGGAAGGATGAGGCAGATCGGATCTCGAAGACGATTCCCAGATACCTTGTCCCCCAACCGCTGAACGAAATTCCCCCTGAGGTCAAACGCTTCGCCGCTGCTGGTTACGCGACAGTAGTTGTTGCGCCTCTACGATCTTCTTCTACTGTCAAATTGGTGCAAGACCAGGTCGATGAGATCGCAAACCTGGAGCACCCGCTTCTCCTATTTCTCGATCGCATCGCTGAAGTGCGCATCGATGTCGAACTCGAGGGAAAACGAACAGGTAGCCGTCGTTTGACCAGACGCCAGACAATCCTGCGAGAGGGGGCGGGCCCGGGCAACCCGCAGATCTCCGCGATTGACGTGGGAGAGCGCCGTCGTTTCCTCCTTGTGCAGCAGGAGGTCGACAAGGGGAGGGTACTTGCTGCCGTCAGGGAAAGTATCGAGCGTGCCCCCGCGCTGAACCGTTGGTTGGATTGGAAGGGACAACCAACTGTTTCTGTTGCAGTCGGGATGTCCACGGCAGCAATCCTGAAAGGGCAACTTTATAACTTCCTGCCGATGGCAAGCGAAGCGGAGTCGCCACTCATGGGGCACATTGATGCCCCCTTCTTCTCGGACATCGACAGGCGTAATATTGACCTGGATATTCCGTGACCTGCCACTGAACTTTCATCCACTTGGGATCAGAGCCCTTTGGGTTGATACGCCGATTGGCGCAGGTTGAGCAACCGGCTGCTGCGCGGAGCTTTCCTCTGGCGCAGCGCTGCTGCCGGTTGCGGTGAACAGGCGCTCGGCGAAGGCTTTTGGCGTCTGGTAGCCGAGTGCCGAATGAGGCCTTTCCTCGTTGTAGTCATCGGCCCAGGCTTGGATCAGGTCGCGTGCATGGGCCATGGTGCGGAACATGGTCTCGTTCAGAAGCTCGTCGCGCATGCGGCCATTGAAACTTTCCACAAAGCCGTTTTGCATCGGCTTGCCGGGAGCGATGTAGGGTCAGGACCCATTACTCCCGCGCTCACAGTCCGGCAGATTTGCTTCCTGAAAAGGCGCAGGACCGCAGGAATAGTAATTCTATTTCAAGGTCTTGCAACGCATTCAGGGAGCAAATCCGCAGGACCCGAAGGGCGGTGCAGGCGCTTCATCTCAGGGGCCTTTTGCCCTTGGAAAGGGAACCCACCCTGTCCGGCGGGCAAAAAGCTCCTGATATTTCGCGCCTGCTCCGCTGTGAGCGCGGGATTAATG
>JALWJU010000467.1 GCA_026997055.1 Paracoccaceae bacterium
CTGCGCACGCGCCCGGACAAGCGCGTCACGCAGGGTTTCGAGCTCTGCCGTGTCGATCGCCATCAGCCCACCCGATACCAGCCGCGCCAGTCGATCCAGCCCGCGCCGAAGTCGAGGCGAACCTTGACCTTGAGCCCGTCAACCTCGAAGCCGGCCCTGGTCTCGATCTGCGGGCCGGGCGCGCCTTCCAGATAGGCGTATTCGATCCCGTCGATCTGGGCCGGATCGGCCGCCAGATACCATTGCCCGGTATCGGTCAGGCGCGCCTCCACGATCAGCGACAGGGCGGCAAAGGGGTTGGTGTCGCTGGTCCTGGTCGCCTGCACCTGGGAAATGGCCTGCTCCATGGCGGTTTCAAGCTCGGGCGGCGCCAGTACATATTTCGGCGTCAGGTTGATCGCCTCGCCTGCCAGCCCGGTCTGGCGGCGCAGGGCAAGGCGCGCCGTGTCCAGGTCGGTGGTGATATTGGCCACGGTGCTGCCCGAAGATGCCGACTGGTTCTTGTGCCCGGCGGCATGGAAAACCGCCTTGCCGTCGCTCATGGTCGGGTTTGACGCGATCAGGCTGGCAATCTGCGTGGCCTCGAAGGCCTTTGCTGCCGCGCCCATCATCATGGGCAAGCGGCTGAACGCGCCCAGGTCGTCATTGACCAGCGCCTGGCGGGAAATGCCGAATACCTTTCCGAAGGTTTCCAGCTTGTAGCTTTCCGCCGATTCGTCGATCGTGCCGTAGGTGAATTCACCACCTTCCAGAACCTTCTCCGGGGCCGGGGCAGCGCCAAACACGATTGCCTTCTTGTCGCGGAAGTCGCGCGCCGTGGTCTGGCGCGCCAGCTGGCGGGCGCCATTCGGGGCGGCTTCATAGGCGCGGCGCAGGGCACGGCCGACAGTGTTGCCGAGGATTTCGGGGAAGTCGCTGGTCGTGTGCAGGGCGCGGGTAATCAGCGCATCCTCGGACAGGGTGCTGACCGGCAACCCCCGCCGATGCAGCACCTCGCGGGCCAGTTCGCTCATGCGCATGCCGGCGAATGCGCGGGCCGGGGCGGAAAGTTCATGCTCCGGGTGCATCCGGGCAAACATCGCCTCGCCGGCGCGCTCGATCATCGCGGCCGGGTCGGTGTGGTCCTCGATGATCCGGGCGCGGGTGGTGCACGGCGCGGTTTCCCGGCTGCGGGTCCGCATGGCGTCGAAGGCCGCGCGGCGGGCGTCCTCGGCCGAGGCCTCGGCGTCGATCCGCGCATCGGCCCAGCTGCGCGACAGGCCGGCGGTTTCGGCAATGGTGCGGATTTCCGCATTCACGGCCGCGCGGGTCTCGTGCTGCGCGTCGTCCTGATGCTCGATGGTTTCTTCGTCGTTTTCCATGGTGGTTTCCTCATTGCGGAAATGGGCGCCCGGATCGGCCGGGACGGGGACAATGGACACTTCCATCGGTGTCCAGGTTCGTGCGATGCGGATGCGCCTGGCCCCTTCGCGGGCCTCCTGCCACGCGCCGACCTTGTAGCCGATCGACAAGCCGCGAATGATGCCGGACTGAATGTCGGTCAGGACAGAAGCGGCGGAAGAATTGGCGCGCAGGCGCAGGCGCACCCAGAGCCCTTCGGGCCTGATCTCGGCCGCCTCGATCACCCCGAGCTGGTCGCGGGTCGATCTGGCGTTGTGCGCGTCCAGCACCGGCGCGCCGACCAGGCGGGAGAGGTCCGCATTTTCCAGCGGCAGGCGCTCGATGAAGCCGGGCTTCTGCACGTCGGCAAAGGTGGACACGATCGCTTCCACGGTGCGCGCGTCGGTGTCCAGGGTGGTGGGCTGCGGGGCAAAGCTGCGGCTGTGCAGGGTCATTGTGCTGCCTCCTGATCGCGGGCGCGCTCGGCGTCCAGCTCGTCGATGTCGCGTCCGCGCGCGGCCACGACTTCCTCGCGGGATTTCAGCCCGGCCTCGATCGCGGCCACATCGGCCGAAACCTCCTTGGCCGGGTCCACCCATTGCCAGCCGGGCGGGACGAAGCGCACGGCGTGGTAGTCGGCAAGCCCGGCAGGGTCGGCCGGGATCGTGCCGGCCAGCGCCTGCACGTCGATCCAGCGGCGCCAGAGCGGGCGCAGGAATTGCCCCTCGATCAGCACCCTTTGCAGCATCTCGGCGCGGCGGCGAAACTCGATCAGGCCGACGCGGGCCGAGGAATAATTGGCCTCGGACATATCGCCGGTCAGAACCTCATAGGTCAGCCCGACCCCGGCGGCGACTTCGCGCGCCTGGGCGCGCAGGAAGCCGATGGACTGGGCCAGCCCCGGCGCGGTGCCGGAGAACACCACATCGGCGCCGGGCGGCAGGATGCGCATGGCGCCGGGCTCAAGCGCGACATTCAGGGCCGAGCCGGACTGGTCACCATCAAACCCCGCGCCTGTGCCCTCCGGGTCGCGGATATAGCCGGTGATCAGCGACGCAACCTTTTGCTGCATCAGCAGCGCATCGCTGGCTTCGTCCAGGTCGCGCAGCTTCAGGAGCACCGGCGCAAGCCAGGACAGCCCGCGCCCCTGGCCGGGAAACAGCCGGTCAAAGATGTGCAGAATGTCGGAAGCCGGGATGCGCACCGGCGGGCTGTAGCTGGCAAAGGTCGCGCCGGGCTGGTCGCGATAGACGTGATAGGCCAGCACCTGGTCGGCCTCGTCCAGCTCGATGCCCGAGACGACCCGCCGCCCGCCGCCTGGCGCGCGGCGATGGTGCTTTGCGCGGCGTTGGTCAGCACCGGCGCCCCCTCCCAGCGCCGCCCGCCGCCCCCGGCCTCGATGCCGGAGCGGCCAAGC
>JALWJU010000468.1 GCA_026997055.1 Paracoccaceae bacterium
GGCGATGCGCTGCCCCGGCCTGAACCCCCTGCCCACCTCGCACCCCCGGGCCAGCGCATCGCCATTGCCGAAGACGCGGCCTTCAGCTTCGCCTATCCGCATATCCTCGAAGACTGGCGCAGAGCCGGGGCCGAGATCAGCCGCTTTTCGCCGCTGGCCGACGAGGCCCCGGAGCCGGAAGCCGATTTCATCTTTCTGCCCGGCGGATACCCGGAGCTTCATGCCCCCCGCCTCGCCGCCGCCGAGACCTTCCGCGCCGGGATGCAGGCGGCCACCTGCCCCATATACGGCGAATGCGGCGGCTTCATGGTGCTGGGCGAAGGGCTGGTCGCCGCCGACGGCACGCGCCACCGGATGCTCGGCCTGCTGGCGCTGGAGACCTCCTTTGCCCGCCGCAAGCTGCATCTGGGCTATCGCAGCCTCAATGCCCTCGCCGGCCCCTTCCCCGGCCAGTGGGCCGCGCATGAATTCCACTACGCCACCACGCTCAGGGCCGAAGGTCCCCCGCTGTTCGAAGCCACCGACGCCGCCGGTATCCCGCTTGCGCCGATGGGGCTGGTGCGCGGCCATGTGAGCGGCAGTTTCGCCCACCTCCTGGAGCCGAGGCGCTGAAAGTCCGAGGTCTGCGCGAAGCCCCGCCACGAAGCCGGCGCTCCCGACGGGCGCGGCACGGCATGGGAGCGGCGAAAGAGAGAGAAAAAACCGCCGCGCTCCATGGCGGAGGCGGCGGCAAGTCATGCGGATGTCAGGCTCCGGGAGGGGGGGACGAGGCAGGCCCACCCCGGTGACAGGCGATCACACGCACCGTTCGGGACAGAGGTGCGGCCCGGAAATCCGCGAGGCAAACGGTCACGACAGCCCGGCAAGGCCCGGCAGATACAGCGCCCCGAGCAGCAGCACCAGAAGCGCCACCGCCCCGACGATATCCTGCCAGATGGTCTCGCGGCTGCGTTCGAGGGCGGCTCTGATCTCCTGCAACATCTTCCTCTCCTGCTTCTCCTCCTGCGCCCTCCGGGGCACCGGGACACCGGGGCTTTGTTGCCACCTTGTTCTCACATTCCTCACCCGTTGTAAAGAACTTTCTGAGAACTTTTGCGAACTTTTTGTGATTTGACACTTCAGACGCGCCCATGCCGAGAGGCCGGCCATTCGGACCGGAGGCTCTGCGCCCGCGGATACAGCGCGGATACAGAGCGCCCCGGGCATTGGCAGGTTTCCGCCGCCCCGGGAAGCAAATCGGTTGAAACACCTCAAAATTCTTGCGCCGCCATTTGCGCCCCTGTACATCATGGGCAATGCCTGCGCGACAAGACGGGCAACGGGGATGAAACTGGGGACATGGGTTTGTACAGAACGCTGACAGACAGGCTGGATCACGCGCTGTCGCGGTTCCTGCCGGAAAAGCGGCTTTTCCTGCGCTCCGAGGACGGCACACGGTTTTTCCGCTTCACGCCGCTGGGTCAGGCGGTCGCCTGGGCGGGGTCGGTGCTGTTCGTCTCCTGGGCCATCATCGCCACGGCCATTCTGCTGATGGATTCCATCGGCTCGGGAAACATACGCGAGCGCGCCGAGCGCGAACAGCGCCTCTACGAAGAACGCCTGCAGATACTGGCCGCCGAGCGCGATGCCCGCGCCGCCGAGGCGCGCGCTGCCCAGGAGCGGTTCAATCTGGCGCTGGCGCAGGTGAGCGAGATGCAGGCGGCGCTGCTGGCCAGCGAAGACCGCCGCCGCGAACTGGAAACGGGCATCGACGTGATCCAGGCGACCCTGCGCCGCACCATGAAGGAGCGCGATGCGGCCCGCGGCTCGCTGGAAGAGATCCTGGCCGAAGCCCGCGCCGGACGGACCGAAGAAGAGGAAGAAGAGGCCAGCGCCCCCGCCGCGCCGCTGCTCGCTGACGCCGAGCTGCGCGGCACGATCGACTTTCTCACCGCCGCCCTCGAAACCACCGCCGCCGAGCGCGACCGGATGGCCGCCAGCGCCGCCGAGGCCGAGGAATTCGCCCGGGCGATGATCTTCGAGCAGCGCCTGCGCGAAGAGCGCAACGATCAGATCTTCCGCCAGCTAGAAGACGCGGTGTCGATCTCGCTGGAACCGCTGGACAAGATGTTCCGTGCCTCGGGCATGTCGGTCGAATCCATCCTCGAACAGGTCCGCAAGGGCTATTCCGGTCAGGGCGGCCCGCTCGAGCCTCTGGTGCTTTCGGCCATGAACGAAGCCCCCCCGGACCCGGACGTGATCCGTGCCAACATGATCCTCGACCAGATCGACCGCCTCAACCTCTACCGCATCGCCGCGGACAAGCTGCCCTTCTCCACGCCGGTGCGGGCCAGTTACCGGCTGTCCTCCCCCTTCGGCCCGCGCGGCGGGCGCCTGCACAAGGGCATGGACATGGCCGCCCCCCTCGGCACCCCGATCCATGCCACCGCCGACGGGGTGGTGATCAAGGCCGGCTGGTCCTCGGGATATGGACGCCTGATCACCATCCGCCACGAATTCGGCATCGAAACCCGCTATGCGCATCTCTCCGCCATTTACGTCCGGGAGGGCCAAAGGGTCTCGCGCGGCGACAAGATTGGTGCTATGGGGAGTTCCGGACGCTCCACCGGATCTCACCTCCACTACGAGATTCGCGTGAACGGCAAGGCGATCAACGCGATGACTTACATCAAGGCAGGAAGAAATGTTTTCTAAAAGCAGAATCAACGAGCCCGGCCCGAAACAGACGACCGAAGGCGAAGCCAGGCCCGCCGGCGCCGCCGCCCCGACGGCCAAGACCGGCACCACCCCGCCC
>JALWJU010000469.1 GCA_026997055.1 Paracoccaceae bacterium
CTGCGCGAGGCCGATTTCGACGCCCTGCTGATCCCCAAGGTCTCCACCGGCTGGGACGTGGAGGCGGCCGCCGAGCTTGCCGGCGACAAGCCGCTCTGGGCGATGATGGAGACCCCGCCCGCCTTCATCAATGCCTGCGAGATCGCCTCCCATACCCGCATGGAAGGACTGGTGATGGGCACCAACGACCTCGTCAAGGATCTCGGCTGCCGGGCGCGGGCTGACCGCCTGCCGCTGCTCACCGCGCTTCAGACCTGCGTCATCGCCGCGCGCTCGGCGCGGATCCCGGCGATCGACGGGGTGTATAATGCCTTTCGCGACGAAGACGGCCTGCGCGCCGAATGCGAGCAGGGGCGCGATTTCGGTTTTGACGGCAAGACCCTGATCCACCCGGCCCAGCTTGCGGTGGCCAACGAGGTCTTTGCCCCGTCCGAGGAGGAACTGGACCTGGCGCGCCGCCAGATCGAGGCCTTCGAGGCGGCCAAGGCAGAGGGCAGGGGCGTCGCGGTGCTGGACGGCAGGATCGTCGAGAGCCTGCATATCGTCACCGCCCGCGCGCTGCTGGAAAAGGCCGCGGCGATTGCCACCCTGGAGGCGGGCGCATGAAGCTCTACCGCCTGCTCACCGAGGACGACACCGCCGCCTTCTGCCACAAGGTCACCGAAGCGCTGAACAGGGGCTGGGAACTGCACGGCTCGCCTTCTTACGCCTATGACGCGGGCAAGGGGGTGATGCGCTGCGCCCAGGCGGTGGTAAAGGAAGTGGAGGGCGAATACAGCCCGGACATCAGGCTGGGAGCACAGTGATGCGCAAGACCGATCCGGGCCGCTTCTTCGAGGATTACCGGCTGGGCGATGTGATCACACACGCGGTGCCGCGCACCATCTCCGGCGGGGAGCGGGCGCTCTACCACGCGCTGTATCCGGCCCGCCATGCGCTTTACTCCTCCGACGAATTCGCCCGCGCCTGCGGCCTGCCCGCAAGCCCGCTCGATGATCTGATCGCCTTTCACACCGTGTTCGGCAAGACGGTGCCCGACATCTCGCTCAATGCGGTCGCCAATCTGGGCTATGCGGAGGGGCGCTGGCTGAGGCCGGTCTGGCCCGGCGACACCCTGCGCGCCGAGAGCGAAGTCATTGGCCTGAAAGAGAATTCTTCCGGCAAAAGCGGGATCGTCTGGGTCCGCACGAAGGGGCTCGACCAGCGCGGCGAACCGGTGCTCGAATATGTGCGCTGGGTGATGGTGCGAAAGCGTGATCACAGCGCGCCCGCACCCGAAACGGTGGTGCCAGAGCTGGCGAGTGCCGTGGACCCCGCGCGCCTCGTCGTGCCGGCCGGGCTCGACTTCTCCACCTACGACTTCGCGCTCGCGGGCGAGGCGCACCGGCTCGCCGATTACAGCGTGGGCGAGGTGATCGACCATGTGGACGCGGTGACCATCGAAGAAGCCGAGCACATGCTCGCCACCCGCCTGTGGCAGAACACCGCCAAGGTGCATTTCGACGCCACCATGCGCGAGGATGGCCGCCGGCTGATCTATGGCGGCCATGTGATCAGCCTTGCCCGCGCGCTCAGCTTCAACGGGCTCGCCAATGCGCAGATGATCGTCGCCCTCAATGGCGGCGCTCATGCCAATCCCTGCTTTGCCGGCGACACGGTGCGGGCCTGGTCCGAAGTGCTGGACATGGCCGAAACCGGCGCGCCGGGCGTGGGAGCGATACGCCTGCGGCTGGTGGCCACACGGGGCGAGGCCGGCGCGCTCAGGGGCGCGGACGGCAAGTATCTGCCCGAAGTGCTGCTCGACCTCGACTATTGGGCCCTTATGCCGGTCTGAAGGGCACTGCCGGGCGGCAAACCGGGCAAACGCCCCCTCTCCCGCAGCATTTTCCAGGTGAAGAAGGACCTTGACGCATTGGGGAAATTGGCGATTCTGAACAGATGAGAAAGAAACGCATCTTCGCCCCGCTGGCAATTGTCCTTTCACTGCTGGCCGCGCCGGCAGCGGCGGGCAGCCGGGACGACAAGGACGATTTCACGAGAACCCGCCCCGGCCCCGGACAGGCCCTGCCTCCCGGAGAAGGCGCGCAGGAAAGCGGCTTCAGGGACCCCGTGCAGCGCTTCATCGAATCCAACGTGCTGGAAACCCTCTATCACGAGATGGCCCATGCGCTGATCGACAAGATGGACCTGCCCGTTTTCGGCCCCGAGGAATATGCCGCCGATTTCTTCGCCGCAGTGCTGCTGGACAGAGTGCATGACCAGGACACCACCCGCCAGCTGGTCGCCGATGTGCTGGCCTCCTACCGCCATGACGGCAGCCAGGGCGGCCATGTGGCCTGGGACGAGCACGGCAGCGCCATGCAGCGCTATTACAATCTGGCTTGCCTCTATTACGGCGCCGATCCGGAAGGGCGCAAGGGCGCGCTTGCCGCCTTCAGCCTGCCCGACGATCGCGCCGACACCTGCCCGTCGGAATATGAGCTGGCCAACTTTGCCTGGGAGAGGGTGCTGGAGGAACTGGCCGAAGAAGCCCCGGGTGATTCGATCACGCTGGACTGGTATCTCGACAAGGACAGCCACCTGACCCGCTATGTGACCAGGGAGATCGAGGCTCTGAACCGGATGCTGGTGCTTCCCGAGCCGATCGTGGTCAGTGTCATCCCCTGTGGCGAGGTCAATGCCTATTATGATCCCGACAAGAGCGAGATCATCATCTGCACGGAATTGTCCGATTATCTGGCCGGAATCGCTCCCTGAGGCGAGGAGGCTATCCGCGCCCTCCGAATATGTG
>JALWJU010000470.1 GCA_026997055.1 Paracoccaceae bacterium
GTCCACCACCAGCAGGATGCGATCCGCGGCGGCGATCTCGGCGCGCGCCCGGCGCACGCCCTCGGCCTCGATGGCGTCCCCCGCCTCGCGCAGCCCGGCGGTATCTATTATATGGAGTGGCATGCCGCCGAGATTGATCTCGCTGTGCAGCACGTCCCGCGTGGTGCCGGGCAGCTCGGTGACGATGGCGCGCTCGTCGCCGGCCAGCGCATTGAGCAGGCTGGACTTGCCGGCATTGGGCTGGCCGGCGATGACCACGCGCATGCCCTCGCGCAACAGGCAGCCCTGGCGGGCGCTGTCCTCGATGGCGGCGAGGCGCGCGAACAGGCCATCCAGTTTTTCGCGCAGGCGCGCATCGGCGAGAAAGTCGATCTCCTCCTCGGGAAAGTCGATGGCCGCCTCCACGTACATGCGTAACTCCAGCATGGCATCGCCGAGTGCCTGGATGCGTGCGGAGAAATCACCATGCAGGGAGCGCACCGCGGCCCGCGCCGCCTGCGCCGTACCCGAGGCGATGAGATCGGCGATGGCCTCCGCCTGTACCAGGTCGAGCTTGTCGTTGAGAAAGGCCCGCTCGCTGAACTCGCCCGGCCGCGCCATGCGCGCCCCGGCGGCGAGCACCGCATCGAGGATCAAATCGAGCACCAGCGGACCGCCGTGGCCGTGGAGTTCCAGCACGTCTTCGCCGGTAAAGGAATGAGGCGCGGGAAAGAACAGGGCCAGGCCCGCATCCACGAGTTCGCCACGCGCGTCGCGAAACTCCCCCAGCGTCGCCACCCTTGGCGGCGGCAGACGGCCGAGCAGGGCCTCGGCGATGGCGATACAGGCGGGACCGGAGACGCGCACGATGCCCACGCCCCCGATCCCCGGGGGCGTGGCGATGGCGGCAATGGTATCCTGGCTCATGGCGTCATCTTAACCGCCGCGGCCACGGACGGTCACTTGCCCGTGCCGATGACCCGGCGAGTGATGTACCACTGTTGCGCGATGGAGAGGATGTTGTTGGTCACCCAGTAGAGCACCAGCCCCGACGGGAACCACAGGAAGAAGATAGTAAACACCACCGGCAGCATCATCATCATCTTCTGGTGGACGGGATCCATCTGCGCCGGGTTCAGCTTCTGTTGCAGGTACATGGTGGCGCCCATGATGAGCGGCAGCACGTAGTAGGGATCCATGGTGGAAAGATCCTTGTACCACAGGATCCAGTCCGCCTGGCGCAACTCCACGCTCTCCAGCAGCACCCAATAGAGGGCGATGAACACCGGGATCTGGATGAGGATGGGCAGGCAACCGCCGAGCGGGTTGACGCCTTCCTTCTTGTAGAGTTCCATCATCGCCTGGCCCTTGCGCTGGCGGTCGCCGGCGTAACGGCGCTGGATCTCCAGCAGCCTGGGATGCAGCTTCTTCATCTTCGCCATGGAACGGTAACTGGTCTCGGAGAGCTTGTAGAAGGCCAGCTTGATGAGAATGGTCAGGGCGATGATGGCCCAGCCCCAGTTGCCGATGAAGGAATGCAGCCATTCCAGCAGCCAGAACAGGGGCTTGGCGATGATGGTCAGCCAGCTGTAGTCCACGGTGAGATCGAGGCCGGGGGCGATGTCCTCGAGCACGTCCTGCAGCTTGGGGCCGACGAAGAGCCGGGCGCCGAGTTCCACCGACTCGCCCGGCGCCACCTGGTGTTCTCCCGAGGCGAGACCAATGACATACAGTCCAGTGTCGGGGCGCGCGGTGAAGTAGCGGAAAGTCTCCTCGGGGTCGGGGATCCAGGCGCCGAGGAAATAGTGCTCGTTGATGGCCGCCCAGCCGCCGGCGATGTCGCGGTCGATGGCATTGAATCGCGGCGCGTCGTCGATGTCCTCAAAGTCCACTTCGCGGTATTTCTCGTCCGGGCTGTAATAGATCGGACCCAGGTAGGTAGGCAGCATGGCGCTGCCCTCGTCCACCACGGCGCTGCGCTTGAGCCGGTAATAGACATTGCCGCGCCAGGGTAGTTGCGCGCCGTTTTCGATGCGGTGTCTGACGGTCACGACATAGGAGCCGCGCGTGAAAATGTAGGTCTTGGTGAAGCGCACGCCTTCAGGGCTTGTCCAGTGGAGATCCACCTCCAGCCGATCCTGGCCGTCGGCGAGGGTATAGCTGGTGCGCGCCGTGGAATAGACCGTGCGGTGACTGGGCGCGGCCTGCACGAAACCGTTGCCGGCCGGCTGCGGACTGAACAGACCCGACTGAGCGATGTAGACCTTCGCCGTGTCGTCCATGAGCCGGTAGGGGATGTCGGGATGATCCACGTCCACCGGGTAGCGGGGCAGATCCCCGCCGCGGGTATCGATCTCGAGGCGATAGACGTCGGTGTCCACCCGAATGCGTTGCACCGAGGCAATGGGCTTGAGCGGCGCGGCGGGGGCGCTGCCCGGGGCACCACCGGGGGTCCCGCCGGGCGTGGTAGCCGGCAGCGGCATGGCGGCCAGCTCGCCGTCGGCGCCGGGGGTCGTCGGGGTAGCGTCCGGCACGCCGGGCGCCGGCATGGCCTCGCCACTCGGTGTGCCGGCCTGAGCCGGTACGGTGGGCGAGGGCGGCGCATAGTCACGTTGCCATGCCTGCCACAGCATGAAACCGAGAACCAGCAGGGCGATGAACAGCAGGGTGCGTTGTTGTTCCATTCAGGGAGTCACTTCTTATTCTGGGTTACAGGCGGAGCGGTGCGAGGAACCTTCCTCGCCCGGCACGGGCCGGAGGCCCCAGGGGTGCCAGGGATGACAGCGGGCGAGACGACGCA
>JALWJU010000471.1 GCA_026997055.1 Paracoccaceae bacterium
GGTGATCGACTACCGGCGCGAGGATTTCACCGAGCGGGTGCGCGAGATCACCGGCGGGGCCGGCGTGGCGGCGGCCTATGACTCGGTGGGGGCGGATACCTTTGCCGGTTCGCTCGCCTGCCTCGCGACCTTCGGCACGCTGGTGAGCTTCGGCCAGAGTTCCGGGCCGGTCACCGGCTTTCAGGTTTCCGACCTCGCGGCCGGGTCCTACACGCTCACGCGCCCGGTTCTTTTCCATTTTACGACATCGCGCGACTGGCTCACCGGCGCCGCTGCGGAATTGTTCGCCCTGATCGGCGAGGGGGTGTTGAAGGTCGAGGTCAATCGGCGCTATCCATTGGCCGAGGCGGCAGCGGCCCACCGGGCCCTGGAAGCGCGCGCGACCACGGGATCGACGATCCTGATCCCCTGACCCCCGAGGAGGAGAGACATGGCTGTTGGCGAGGTGATCTGGACATGGTTCAAGGGCGGCTGGCATCAGGGCGACGTGGCGATCATGAATGGCGCCGATCACGGCACCTGGCTGGGCTCGCTGGTCTTTGACGGGGCGCGGGCCTTCGAGGGGGTGGTGCCGGACCTGGAGCCGCACATGGCGCGGGTGAATGATTCGGCCCGGGTGATGGGGCTGGAGCCGACCATGAGCACCGAGGCGCTGGTGGCGCTGGTCCATGAGGGGCTGGCGAAATTCGCGCCCGATGCTCCGGTCTATATCCGGCCGATGTACTGGTCCACCGAGGGCGGGCGCGGCGTGGTGGTGCCGGACCCGACCAGCACCGCCTTTGCGCTCAGCCTCGAGCAGCTTGCCATGGCGCCCGCCGATGCGAGCCAGCGCCTGTGCCGGACGCAGTTCGTGCGCCCGATGCTGTCGATGGCGCCGGTCAATGCCAAGGCCGCCTGCCTTTACCCCAATAACGGCCGCATGATCCGCGAGGCGCAGGCGCGCGGCTTCGACAATGCGCTGGTGGCCGACCCGCTCGGAAATGTGGCCGAGACCGCCACCGCCAATATCTTCATGGTCAAGGACGGGGTGGTGAAGACCCCCGTGCCCAACGGTACCTTCCTGAACGGCATCACCCGCCAGCGGGTGATCAAGCTGCTCAGGGCCGATGGGTACGAGGTCGAGGAGACCACGCTGAGCTTTGCCGATTTCGAGGGGGCGGACGAGGTGTTCATGTCCGGCAACATCTCCAAGATCACCCCGGTCACGGCCTTCGAGGATACCCAATACCCGATCGGTCCGGTGACCCGCCGGGCGCGGGAATTGTACTGGGACTGGGCCCGGCAGGGCGCCTGAAGGCGAAAAGGCGGGCTTCCGCGGCTGTCCGCGGCGGGCGGGAGCGGCCTGCGTGGCATTGGCGAAGAGCGGATGCGCTCAGCGGTTGCTCGCGGCGAGATAGCCGATGCCGCCGGCGACGATCAGCCCGACAATGACGGCGAGGGCGATCTTCCAGGCCGAATATGGGCGTTCGCCCCGGACCTTGCCGGTCTGGCCGTTGACGACGAAGCGGTAGGTCTTGCCGCGGTATTTGTAGGCGGCGAGCCAGACCGGCAGCAGGATGTGCTTGAAGGTGACGTCCTTGATGGTGGTATCGACCGTGGATATGCGCTGCTCGTCGCCGCCGATATCGAAGCGGATGTCGCGGCGGATCACGGCATCCATCCGGGCACGGGCTTCGGTGAAGCCCTCCTCGAGCCCGACCGTATAGGCCTCGGCCATGAAGCCGGCGAGGAAATCCGGGCGGTAGGGGCGCAGGTCGCCCAGCTGCCAGGGGGCGAGCGCATCGGTGTATTTCTTCGGCAGCGCGTGCGAGGCGAGCACCAGCACGTCATCGAAGAAGCGCGCGACCCGGCCCGAAACCGGACGCCAGCGTATCCTGCGCTCGCGGATGGTTCGGGTCTTGCCGTCGCGGGTGATGGTGCGGGAGACGTAATAGGCATCGCCCCGCTGGCCGGTATAGCGGGTTTTCGTATCGGCGTCGTAGGTCCAGTAGGGCACATAGACGCCCTGCATCCGGCGGCCCTTGCGGGCATATGCCTGCAGGCCGTTCGGGGCGAACCAGAGCCGGCCGAGCCAGTCGGTCATGGCCTTGCGCGCGGCGCGTTCGTCGAGCGCGAAGGGGATGACGCCCTGGGGCTTGATCCGCCGGCTCTTGCCGGTATCGAGCACGATCGGCGTGGCGCAGAAGGGGCATTGGCTGGCATGGGTGGCCTCGTCCATGGTGATGCGCGCGCCGCAATTGGGGCAGGACCAGTCGCGGCTCTCGATGGTTTCGGCCTCGGGCAGGCGGGCTTCGAGTGCTGTGCGAAAGTCGCGCTCACGGATGGTTTCGGCGGGCTCGTCGCCGGATTCGGCCGGGCTGGAGAAGCCGCAGAAGTCGCAGACCATGCTGCCGCTCGCCGGCTCGAAGCGCAGATCGGCGCCGCATTGCGGGCAGGGGAAGAGGTGCTCGCCCGGGGCGGGCACCTCTGGCGGTTCGGGCGTGGGATCGGGCGTCTGGGCCATGAGATTTCATGCCTCCGGCGGGGATATTTCTGGCAAGAGGAAGTGGTCAGGCGCCTGGCGGCGGCGGGGGCGGCAGGATGGTGAAGAGCTGGGCCAGTTCGCGCACGTCTTCGGCCCGTTTCCAGCCGTCCTGGCCCGGGGTCCAGACCAGGCTTTCGCGCAAAAGCTCGCCGCTCTGGGCCATGCGCCCCATGGCGGCGCGCGAAAAGGGGCCGCGGGTTTCGCCGTTTTCGGCGATGTGCCAGAC
>JALWJU010000472.1 GCA_026997055.1 Paracoccaceae bacterium
TCCAGCACCTGCTCCATCGTGTGCGCGTCCACGCCGAGCTCGGCCGCCATGTCCGCCGCCGCGCGCGGGGGCCAGTTCTGCCAGGCGTCCCGCTCGCGCCGCGCGAGGTCGAACACCATGGCGGTGGCCTTCTCGCGGTCCACCAGCTCGCCCTTCATCTTGGCGAGCTTGATCTTTGCCGTCTGCGCCTTCAGCACCTCGTTGGCCAGCCTTGCGCGCAGGAACGAGACCTCGCCGTCTCCTGCGGGCGCATCGCCCAGGGTCTCGTCGACCGCCCGGAGCGCCGCCTTCGGCACCGGCTTCGTCTTCACCCGCGTCTTTGCGCCCAGAGCCTGCGTCCGCTTTCCTCGTTGCTGCGCCGGATCGGTGTTGGCGTCCCATTCCCGGTCGGCCTTCTCCGGGTCGATCGTGCCGTCCGGCTCCGGCGTGATGCGGCCCGACTTGATCGCCTTGCGAACGGCCATCTCGCTCACGCCTCGGTGGCGGGCATAGGCGCGTTGCGACAGTCCCATCAGCCGTTCCTCATGCGGATGCGCTCGAACAGGCGGCGAAGCGCGTAGGATCGCACCAGTGACACCACGGTGAAGATGCCGCCCAGCGCCAGATGCGAACCGGCGGCGATCTCGATTCCGAACGGCGGGAATACGAGAAACTGCGTTCCGATCGCCACGCCGAAGCCGATGGCGACATTCGCGACCGCCTCGACCATGGACATGCTCCGGCTCTGTTTCATGCGGCCTCCCGCGCGCCCGCGATCTCATCGAACGAACGGCCATCCCCTTCAAGGGTGGCCGCCTCGCCTGTCAGCTGCTGCCAGCGCTCCACCGCCACGTCGACATAGGCCGGGTTCAGTTCGATGCCCAGACAGACCCGCCCCGTCGTTTCCGCCGCGATCAGCGTGGTGCCCGATCCCATGAACGGCTCGTAGACCGCCTGACCGGGGCTGGAGTTGTTCAGGATCGGGCGGCGCATGCATTCCACCGGCTTCTGCGTCCCGTGGACGGTTTCCGCGTCCTGATCCTTGTTGGCGATCTGCCACAGCGTCGTCTGCTTGCGATCCCCGGCCCAGTGGCCCTTGCCGGTCTTCTTCACCGCATACCAGCAGGGCTCGTGCTGCCAGTGGTAATCGCCCCGGCTCAGCACCAGCCGGTCCTTGGCCCAGATGATCTGCGAGCGGATGGTGAACCCGCTGGCGATCAGGCTGTTGGCAACAGTGGTGGCGTGCAACGCGCCGTGCCACACATAGGCCACATCACCTGGGAACAGCGCCCATGCCTCGCGCCAGTCAGCGCGGTCATCGTTCAGCACCTTGCCGATGCGTCTGGATTTCGCCGCCCCGGCCTGGTTGCGCCAGCTTGGGTCGTATTCCACCCCGTAGGGCGGATCGGTCACCATGAGCAGCGGCTTCACGGTTCCGAGCAGCCGTTCCACATCCGTAGCGACGGTGCTGCTGCCGCAGAGCAGGCGGTGATTGCCGAGAATCCACAGATCGCCCGGCTGACTGACCGGATCGTCCGGTGTCTCCGGCACATCGTCTTCGCCGTCGACAGCGCCTTCCGGCCCACCGTCCAGCCCGCCCAGCAGATCGTCCAGTTCCTCGTCCGAGAATCCGATCAGGTCGAGGTCGAACTCGAGCTCCTGCAGGGCCTCGATCTCGAGGCGCAGCGTTTCCTCGTCCCAGCCGGCGTTTTCGGCGATCTTGTTGTCGGCGATCACGAGCGCGCGGCGCTGGGCGTCGGTCAGATGATCCAGCGTAATCACCGGCACCTTCTCGAGGCCGAGGCGCTGCGCCGCCAGCAGCCGACCGTGGCCGGCGATGATCACGCCCTCGCCGTCGGCCAGGATCGGGTTGGTGAAACCGAATTCCTCGATCGATGCCGCAATCTGGGCGATCTGCGCATCGGAGTGGGTGCGGGCGTTGCCCGCGTAGGGTTGCAGCCGCCCGGGCGGCGTCATCTTGATCTTCAAGCGTGATCCTCTTGAAAGAAGAGGCCCGCCGGGGTGCGCGTGGCATCCTGTCCGGATTGCCGGAGGCGTGGCGGGCTCGTTCGGATTTTATCTGGTTGCCCGGTGCCGCAGCTTCCGTTCCGCCGGGCGCGAAACCTCATGACCGATCAGCGGCGTTCGTTCCGGCGCGATGCCGGGCGAGGCTCTGTCTCGGTGCGAAACACCTGCAAAGGCCGAGACGAGCGGACCTCGAAAACCCCATCTGGCCGCAACGTCCGCACAAGCGCGAACCCGCGAACCCGAATGGTGCGAACCCGGAAAAAATCCTTTGCCGCTAGAGACTTGATGCGCTCAGCCCCCCCGCATACGTGTCACGCCCACGGAGGAACCGAGGCAGGGGGGTGGGGCAAGCCTCTGCGATCCTATCGGTTTTCTGCCACGAAACGCCCGGAAATGTCGCGCCAAAAGTTCAACGGTTTCATCCGGTTTCATCCGGTTTCACCACGTCGAAATGAACAAATTCCGTTGTCGCTCAAATAGTTGGCGATTCCCGCATTTTCGGCGGATTTTTTCCCGTTTTCGCCGTTGCGAGGGACTTCTGCCGGCCTTCTGCCCCCGCTTCGACGAGCTTCCAGCCCAGTTTGATGTAGTTCAGGATCCGGTAATCCCTTGCGATCTTCCTGCGCATCCCTGAAATCCTGACGCTGTGGACCTTGATGTCCGGCGCGTCGGGGGTGGCCGCATAGAGCTTCGCATGGAGCGCTTCCGCGGAGATCGTCCGGCCGGGCGCGCGCAGCA
>JALWJU010000473.1 GCA_026997055.1 Paracoccaceae bacterium
CCCAGAAGGTGAGGTGCTCGGCCGGCCAGGCGGTGGGCGTGAGCTGAAGGCGGATGCGATAGGGGGCGTAGTCCGGCCGCTCGGAGGCGCGCGCGTCGGCATATTCGAAGATTGCGTCTTTCAGCGGGTTGTCGTCGTCATGGCGGTGGATCCATTCGACGACCTGTCCCGAGACGGTGAAAGCGCCGTCGCTCACCCCGTCGATGCGGCAGTTGAACGCATCGACCGGATCGGGCGGAAACCATCGACATGGCTGCATCAGGCGAAAGGTCATGGTGCCGCCGCCGGTGATCGTGCCGTCTTCCCGGATGGCAATTGCCGCATCGGCGGCGATGATCATGTCATCGACGGCATTTTCCGGGGCTTCGATCCGCGTACCGCTTGCGAGGTAATAGCTGAACTCCACCGCCTGCGCCGGCTGGAAGGCCAGAAGCCCGCCGCTCAGGACGCAAAGGAACAGTTTGCGCATTTCTCGTCTCCTTCCGGTGCCGCCTTGTTCGGTTGCAGCATAGAACGCACGGGCCTGCGGTTTCCGTCGCCCGTGCCCTTTGCCGCGCGGATAGCAGCCTCAGCGACCTGCCGACCAGCTCAGCGAGGCGTGCTTGCGCGTGTAGCTCTCGCCCATCATGCCGATCATCAGCAGCACCAGCGACACCTGAAGCGGATAGGAGATGGAGGAGTAGTGCGGGTTGTAATTGATGAAGGCAAAGCCGCGTGCCTGGTCGATGATGTGAAACAGCGGGTTCCAGTCGAACATCTTCAGCATGGTGAAGGGCAGCGTATTGGCGAGGAACATCTTGCCCGAGGCGATCATGTTGGCACGCGAATAGATGGTCGAGGCGACATTGGTGAATTGTGGAAACCAGGGCTTGAGCGCCAGAAAAACCATGCCGACCGCTACCCCCGAGAACCAGGCGAGAATCAGCATCCCCATAACGCCCACAGGCTGGTAGATCTCGAGCGGTTTGTAGGCCACATGGTAGAAGAACAGCACGATCGCGGCCGACAGCACCTGCATGTAAAGCGCGCTCAGCGCCGAGGAGGTAATGGCGACAAAGGTGGACATGGGCGCGTGCTGCATCATCGGCGAGGCCGGACCCTCCGAGCTCACGATTGCTCCCATGCTCTTGGTATGGGTGATGTAGAGGAAGATACCCGACATGATATAGAGCAGGAAATCCCCACGCACCGCATTGCCGCGCAGGCCCAGCACCGAGAACATCACGAAAAACACCGCGACCAGCATCAGGGTCTGCAGGATATTGATAAACAGGCCCACCAGCGCGTTGCGGTGGGTCTTGCGCAGCCTGCGCACCGTGGCATGGTAGATAACCTCTGCCGTGGCAAAGGCCACCGACCGGCGCGATCTGGCGGTCTGAACCTGAAACATCCGGATCCCCGAACTGTGCTGCCTGTCTTTTTCGCAGGGAAATCTTGCCGTTTCCTTACCTCCGGAGCATAAAGGCAAAAGCGGCCCGTGACAATAATGCCATATATGATGTGGGGCAGCGGAGGAGCAGGAATGGATTTCGACAAGCTGGAAGCCGTCATGCGCAGGCTGGCGCTGGAGGCGGGCGAGGTGATCATGGAGGTCTATGGGCGCGAGGATTTTGCCGTGCGGGCCAAGTCCGACGACAGCCCGGTGACCGAAGCCGACGAGGCCGCCGATGCGCTGATCTCCGCCGGGCTGGGCGCGGCATTTCCCGATGTGACCCTGATCACCGAGGAGCAGGCCGACAGCCATGCGCAGCGGGCGAGCACCTTTCTGATCGTGGATCCGCTGGACGGGACAAAGGAATTCATCCACCGGCGCGGCGATTTCACCGTGAATATCGCCTATGTGGCCGATGGCGTGCCGGTTCGCGGGGTGGTCTATGCGCCGGCGAAGGCGCGCATGTTCTATACCCGCGCCGATGGGGTGAGCGTGGAGGAGCGGGGGCCGTTTGGGCGCGATGCGCCGGGGGAGGCCACGCCGATTTCCGTCTCCGAGCCCGATAACGACGCGCTGCTGGTAGTGGCCTCCAAATCGCACCGGGATCAGGCGACAGATGACTACATAAGCAAGTACCGGGTCGCCGATATGAAGGCCGCCGGATCCTCGCTGAAGTTCTGCCTGGTGGCGACGGGCGAGGCGGATTTCTACCCGCGCCTTGGCCGCACCATGGAGTGGGACACCGCCGCCGGTCACGCGGTGCTTGGCGGCGCGGGCGGAAAGGTGCTGCGCTTCGACGATCACAGCCCGCTGACCTATGGCAAGCCGGGTTTCGAAAACCCGTTCTTCATCGCCGCCTCGCCGGGGGTGAGGCTGAAGCCTGCGTAGCCCGGGATGGCGCCGCTTCCGGTCAGCGTGATCGTCGTCAGCCGCGGCCGCCCCGGCTTGCTGGCGCGCTGCCTGACCGGGCTCGGGCAGATGTATTATCCGGCTTTCGAGATCGTCGTGGTCGCCGATGAAGGCGGGATCGACGCAGTGGCGGAAATGGGCTGGCAGGCGCGTATCAAGACGGTGGCTTTTGGCGAGGCCAATATCTCGGCCGCGCGCAATGCCGGGATTGCCGCGGCGGCGGGGGAGGTCGTCGCCTTCATCGACGATGACGCGGTAGCCGAGCCGACCTGGCTTGACCACCTTGCCACTCCGTTTGCCGATTCCGAGGTTGTCGCTGCCGGGGGTTATGTGCGTGGACGCAACGGGATTTCTTATCAGTACCGTGCCGCGCTGGTCGGCCGGACCGGCGAGGAAG
>JALWJU010000474.1 GCA_026997055.1 Paracoccaceae bacterium
CGAAGGAAATAATAGGCGGCGGTGTTGCGGTGCACACCGCAAAGGCTGGCCGCTGTTCGCGCGGTCGTTCCGGCCACGAAATGTTCGACCAAGCGGGCCTGTTTATGCTTGCTTAAACGACTCTTTCTCATACGTCCCATGATAACCTCAAAGTCGGTTATCTAGGACAGCCCCTATGAATATTGGGCGCCGATTTCCGCTTTTTTCCAGAACCTTTGGGGGCAGGTGACCGATACCTTTGAGCGCGCGGTGGACTGGATCGCCAGCGCAGTGGAGGGTGTGACCGGCTTCGACTGGGCGAGTCTTTTGACCCTTGACGGCCTGCGATCCGCCTGGAGCGCGGTCACCGGCTTCCTGGGCCGCGTGCTGGGCAATCTTTGGGATGCGCTCAGCCCGCTCGCATGGGCGGGGCTGGTCAGATCCGAGGATCTGGCTGATGCCTGGAAGGCCGTTACCGGCTTCATCACCGGCACCGCCAGCAAGCTCTGGAACGGGATTTCCAGCATCAAATGGGGCGACTATATCCCCAAACTGTCCTGGGATGAATTCGTCACCGCCGCGCTGAAATGGGCCGACTGGCTCGACCCGCTTTCCTGGGGCACATGGATCACGGAAAAGCTGAACCTGGCCTCCTGGGTGGACGGCTTCGAATGGTCTGACATCATCACCGCACCGCTGACCTGGGCCAATTGGGTGGCTGAACGGCTGAACCTGGCCTCCTGGGTGGACGCCTTTGAATGGAGCGACGTGATCCACGCGCTCGATATCCGCGCCTGGCTGGATTTCTCCTGGGCTGACGTGCTGCCGGATTGGGACTGGGAGGCGATCATCCCGTTCTACGATCTCGGCCAACGGCTGTTTTTCGGGGATCAGACTCCCCCCTTGGATTGGGAAGCCGAGGTGCGCAAATCGGCTGTACATTCGGGAAGCATTGACCGCAGCACGCTTTCACAGAGACAGCGAGATATCCTCGCCCGGATGGACGCCTGGCGCGCCAAAACGCATGGCGCATCCACTCCCGAGGTGCAAATCACTGATCCGACAACGCTCCTGAAGGCAGCTGAGGCGGCGGGTGAGCTGGAGGCTCGTTTCCCGAAAATCACCGCCGCCGCGAATGAAACGCTCACGGCGGTGCAGGCGGCGATCAGCCAGATCGTGACGCTGATCCAGGGCACCGATCTGACCGCCGAGGGCGCCCGGATTGCCAGCTCTGTCGCGACGGGCATTCGCGCCCGGATCGGCGAAGTCCGCGCCGCCGCCGCCGCCATGAGCACCGCGATCCGCAGCGCGCTGCCCGGTAATGCCAGGGTCAACGTGGCGCTTTCGGCAGCACCTGCGCCGATCCAGGCGCGCGCGGGCGGCGGCTGGTACAAGCCCGGCTGGCTCTTGACCGGCGAGCAAGGCCCCGAGCTGCGCTATGCTACCGAGGGCGGCTTCATCGCCCATAACCGCGCGCTGCGCTCCATGCTCGACATGGCCAGCCGCACAAGCGCCCTGATAAGCGGCGCTGGGTTTGAAGGGCCAGGCTCCAGCTCGGTGCCCGCGCTGGCCGATGTCGCGGCGGCTTCTGGCCCCACCATGCAGCGCGCGGCCATAACGCTTTCGCCCCAATACAACATGGACATGCGCTTTGACGGTCGCGTGGACATGGAGGAGGTGCGCGACACTGTACGCCAGGAGCTCATCGCCGCCGAGGAGCGAGCGCAAGCCGACCTGAGGAGGCTCATGCATGATTGACCTATCGCTTCGCTGCTTGAGGTCGGGCATGATTGACCTATCGCGCAGCTCACATGAGGCCGGGGCATGACCAAAGTGATGATGATGCTCGGCGCCTATCCCTTCATGCTGGATACCGCCGCCTATCAGCAGCTCAAGCGCAGCTCGGTGTATCGCTGGAAACAGCTCGACCGGGTCGGCCGCAAGCCGGCTCAGCAATATCTGGGGCCGGGCGCCGACCAGATCACGCTCTCGGGAGAAATCCTGCCCCATTGGAAGGGCGGGCCATACCAGGTGGATGCAATGCGCGCCCAGGCGGCGCGCGGCAAGCCCCTGGTGCTGCTGGAGGGATACGGCGGCCTTGTGCTGGGCAGCTGGGTGATCCTCAAGATCGATGAGACCAGGAGCGAACTCCTGGGCGACGGGAGCCCGCGCGTGATCAAATTCTCAATGACGCTCAAGGAATACGGCGAGGATCAGGGCGGTTTTGGCGGTCTGGGCCTTGCCCTGGCCGCACTCTCGACACTGGCGAGGCTTGTTTGATGTCCTGTCGCTTCGCTACATGAGGACTGCAAATGAAATATAGAACCAGGGATGGCGATGTGCTCGATGCGATCTGCGCCAGGTATTATGGCAACACGCCCCACCGCGTGGAAGATGTGATCGCCGCCAATCCCGGCCTTTCCAGCCTCGGGCCGGTGCTGCCCTCGGGCCTGATCATCGAGTTGCCCGAGATCGAGGACACCGCCCAAGAGCGCCCCACGATCCGGCTATGGGATTGACCGCATGACCCCCGATTTCAAAGTGATCGCCGCTGGTATCAACATCACCCCCCAGATCAAGGATCGCCTCCTCAGCCTGACCGTTCGCGATGAGGCGGGCCTCAAATCCGACCAGGTCGAGATCACCCTCGATGACCGCGATAACGCCATCGAGCTGCCCTCGCCCGGCGCGCCGCTCGCGGTGTTCATGGGCTACAAGGAGACATTCCTGGTGCCGATGGGGATCTACACCGCCGAT
>JALWJU010000475.1 GCA_026997055.1 Paracoccaceae bacterium
CATCTTCCGTGAGCTCGATCCCGCGCGTGCCGCGCGCGAGGCTCTCGCGCATCAGCCGCAGCCCCGGCGCGATCAGGCCGCCCAGGTGCCGGCGGCTGCCGTCCAGCGCGTCGATGGTCATCGCCGTGCCGCAGTCGATCACGCACAGAGCGCCCTTCTTGACCTTGCGGGCCGCAGCCACCAGGGCGAACCAGCGATCGACGCCCAGCTGCTCGGGATTCCGATAGCCGTTCACGATGCCGAAGGCCTGCGCCTGCGGGCGGGGATATTCGGGGGTGATGCCCCAGCGGCGGCGGACCCAGGCCGTGAGCGAGCGGCGGAAGGAATCGCCGGCGACATTGGCCACCACCATGCGCTCGGGCACGGATTCGAGGTCGGCCCACAGGGCCCGGAAGAGTTCGCGCGGCGGCTGATCCGCCCGTTCGATGGCGCCGCCGAAGCGGAATCCGCCGTTGGCGACCCACGCCCACTTCAGGCGCGAGTTGCCTGCATCCAGTAACAGAATCATTCGTTCGTCCGTATGCTGACTTCCCCCGACGCGACCCGTCGCATCCCGCCACCGGTCTCGCGCAGCAGGAGGGCGCCGGAGGCATCGATGCCCATGGCCGTGCCTTCCAGCGACCGATCCGGCCACAATACGCGTACCCGCCTGCCGGCCAGCGCATCGTAACGCGACCAGAGCGGCTGCCAGGCCGCCTCCTCGCCCTCGGCCAGTTCGTGCAACAGCTCGAGGGATGCCCCCAGCACCGCGCCCGCCACCGCATTGCGGGACAGCCGCCGGCGCGTCGCCGTCGCCAGATCCGCCCAGGGCTGGTCGATCGGCGCGGCGTCCGGCATCCCCAGATTCAGGCCGATGCCGGCCACGACGCGCGTCGTGCCCAGCGGATCACCCCGCAGCTCCACCAGGATGCCGCCCACCTTCCTGTCGCCGATCAACAGATCGTTGGGCCATTTCACCCGCAACCCCTCGATGCCCATGGCCTCCAGCGCGGTCGCCAGCCGCAGGCCCAGCCGCACGCTCAATGCGCTCAGCGCCGCCACCCCGGCCTCGAAGCGCCAGTAGACCGACAGATACAGGTTGCGGGCCGGCGGCGACAGCCAGCGCCGCCCGCGGCGCCCCCGGCCCGCCCGCTGCATCTCCGCCAGACAGGCCGAACCGGAGGGCAGCCCGGTCTCGCACCGGGCGAGCAGCCGGGCATTGGTCGAATCCAGCACCGGGACGATCTCCAGATCCCCCAGCAGTCTCCTGGCGCCGGCCGGCATGGCCGCGAGGATCCGACCGGCCTCGAGCCACTCCACCGGCGCATCCAGACGGTAGCCCCGTCCGCGCACCGCGTGCACCGTCAGGCCCGTCTCCCGCAGGGCGCGGATCCGTTTCCACACCGCCGCCCGACTCACGCCCAGCCGCTCGCCCAGCGCCTCGCCGGAATGGAATCTGCCGTCACCCAGCAGCGCGAGCAGGTCCAGAGGGGCTTGCATGCGCGCAGTGTACCACGACGCCCCCCGGCCTTCCCCTGCCGCCCGATTGGGGCTAGAGTGAGTGATGAGCGGCCACCGATTCCGCGGAGGCACCATGCCGAAGACACCCACCGAAAGCGCCCGTCGGACACTCGCGGGAGCACTCCCGCTGGAGGCGGCGGAACCGCTCTATCGCCGGGCGCCGCGCACCGATGCCGAAAGCGGCAAACCGCTGAGCGATTTCATGATGTTCATACCCCGCCTGCGGCAGAAGCCGCCCCGCCTGATCCAGGACATCATCCACCGCATCGAGCTGGTCCTGCATCAGCACTCCGACATCGTGGTCTACGCCGATCTCAATCTGCAGATCAACGTCCTTTGGGTGGTGGTGCGCCCGGTGCCCGGCGCCTGTCTCGACCTGCCCATGGCCATCAACGACAAGGTGCCCGAGGCCCTGCTGGTTGCCCAGCCGCGCCTTTATTAGCACCTATCGCCTGCGTACACGGCCCCGGCGGGACTTGCCTCCGGCCGGCGGCAACCCGGTATGCTGCGTGAGAAACGGCCGTCTGCGTGGTCCACCATGCCGAGCGCCGGTCCCGCCCTCGGGCGGCACCAGGCATCCCTTGCCTCGACCGATGAGGTCACTGCGCCCCATGCGCCGCAGTGCCTCGCGCAACAGCGGCCAGTTCTCGCGTGCGTGATAGCGCAGGAAGGCCTTGTGCAGGCGACGCCGGCGCAGCCCCTTCGGCACGAACACCCGCTCGCCCCCTCCCGGCCGGATGCGCCGCAGCGGATTGCGGCCGGTGTGATACATGGTGGTGGCCGTGGCCATGGGCGAAGGCAGAAAGGTCTGCACCTGATCGGCGCGAAACCCGTTCCGCTTCAGCCACAAGGCCAGCTCGAGCATGTCCTCGTCGGTGGTGCCGGGATGGGCCGCAATGAAATAGGGGATCAGATACTGCTCCTTGCCGGCCTGGCGCGAGTAGCGCTCGAACAGCCGGCGGAAGCGGTGATAGGTGCCGATGCCGGGTTTCATCATCTTCGACAGGGGCCCCGGCTCGGTGTGCTCGGGCGCGATCTTGAGATAGCCCCCGACATGGTGGGTCACCAGTTCCTTCACGTACTCGGGCGACTCCACCGCGAGGTCGTAGCGCAGGCCCGAGGCGATCAGCACCTTCTTCACCCCGGGCAGGGCGCGCGCCCTGCGATACAGGCGGATCAGCGGGCGGTGATCCGTGTTCAGATTGGGGCAGATCCCGGG
>JALWJU010000476.1 GCA_026997055.1 Paracoccaceae bacterium
GCAAACCAGGGCTGCTTGTGCAGACCGTCATCGCCCAGCTCCTGCGCCGCCCCTGCCCCGGCCAGACCCGCCACCGCCACCAGCCAGACGACAAATCCCCTGAAAACGCGCATCTCCTCCTCCCTGCAAAAGACAACGGCGCCGCCAGTATAACCGACGGCGCCATTTTGCCAAAATCACGACTGCGCGCGAAAGGCGCGAAAGGACTCTCCGCTCAGGCGCCGATCACCCTGACCGTATCGTTCTTCGGCACCCGCACCGTGCCCTGCTTGCGGATATGGCTCTCCACCACATCCCAGATCTGCGGGCCTTCGGTCCCCTGATTCACGCTGGCCCAGCCGGCCACCACATAGCTGCGCCCCGGATCCAGAGGCTCGCCGGTCGCAAGCAAGGTCAGGTCGCTGATCCGTTCTCCCTGTTTCCTGGTCACGTCGATGGTAAAACCGAGCCCGCCGACACGCACCATGTCGCCACCCTGCTGATAATAGGGATCGGGATTGAACAGGTTGTCGCCCACATCCTCCAGGATCACCTTGATGAATTCTCCGGTCATCTCGGTGCGATAGGCCTGACCATAGGTCATCGAGGTGACGTTGTAGATGTCCTCGCGGGTGATGTCCTGGCCGGGAAGCAGGCTCGGCCCCCAGCGCACGCCGGGGCTCATGGCGATCTCGGCATCGCGCTCGCTCATCAGCGCCTCCAGGATCAGATCATCCCAGGAGCCGGCGAAATTGCCGCGCCGGTAGAGCAGGCTCTCGGTCCGGCCGACCACCTCCTCGAGCTCGGCCTTGAAGGGCGCGCGCTCGGCCTCGATCGCCGCGGCCACTTCCTTGTCCGGCTCGATCACATCCGAAAAGATCGGGATCAGCTTGTGGCGGAAGCCCATCATCCGCCCGTCGCGCACATCCAGATCGACGCGGCTCACGAACTTTCCGTTCGACCCCGAGGCAATCAGCACCGTCTCGCCGACCAGCACCGGCTCGGGCAGCGCATCATGGGTGTGGCCGGTCAGGATCACGTCGATCCCCTTGACCCGGCCGGCCATCTTCTTGTCCACGTCGAAACCGTTGTGGCTCAGGCACACCACCAGCTCCGCCCCCTTGGCGCGCACCTCGTCCACCATCTCCTGCATCCGCTGCTCGCGAATGCCGAAGCTGTATTCCGGGAACATCCAGCCCGGATTGGCGATCGGCATGTAGGGAAACGCCTGGCCGATCACCGCGATCTTCACCCCGCCGCGCTCGAAGAAGCGGTAGCTCTCGAAAGTATCGCTCGCCGGCTCGTCCCACTCCTTGTCGAATATGTTCTGCCCCAGCGCGGCAAAGGGCAGCCCCTCGACGATCTCGCGCACCCGGTCGCTGCCCAGCGTGAACTCCCAGTGAAAGGTCATCGCGTCGGGCCTGAGCCTGTTCATCACGTTGACCACGTCCTGGCCCTGCGTCCTCAGACAGGTGAGCGAGCCATGCCAGGTATCGCCCCCGTCGAGCAGCAGCGCATCGGGGCGCTCGGCGCGGATCGCGTTGATCACCGTGGCCACCCGGTCAAGCCCGCCGACCTTGCCGTATTCCCGGGCAAGTGCGGAGAAATCGTCGTAAGTCAGCGCATAGGCCGAAGGGCTGCCATCCTCGATCCCGTAAAGGCGGCGGAAATCGGCCCCGGTCAGATGCGGCACCTGGCCCCGGTTCTCGCCCACACCGATATTGATCTCCGGCTCGCGAAAATATATCGGCACCATCTGTGCATGAATGTCGGTGATATGAATCAGCGATACGTTGCCATAGGTGTCGAACTTCAGCAGATCGTCCTGGCTCAGCCGCTGCTGCGCCGCCAGCCGGGCCCAGTTGCCGAAGCCGCTGGCGCCATAAAGCGCCGAAGCGGCCATCGAAACCTGCAGAAAGTCACGCCGAGAGATCATCCGTCTGCCCCATTTTGAGAAAAATCCGCCCCCGGTGCCCTTTCATCTTTCGCGAAATACTCCGGGGGGTGCGGGGGGCAGCGCCCCCCGTCCGACCGCCCCGACGCCAGCCGGGGCGGAACCGCTATCCTGCGTCAGTTGCGCACCGCCGGCGTTTCCACCGACAGCCCGTTGCCGCGCGAAGCCACATAAAGCTCCAGCGCCGTGAATTCCGGCCCGCCCGGCTTGTAGGGCTCGGCCCGGATGTTCTTCATGCAGCCCTTGAAGCGGCGATGGATCGAGCCCAGCCCGCCCCATTTCAGCCGGTAGGTCGGGAAGCCGTTGATCTGGCCCTGGCTGAGGTGGTCGGCGCGGATCATGTTGCCGTAATTGTCCTCGTGGCAATTGGCACAGGACATGTCGAGCTGGCCCACCCGGGTATAGTAAAGCTCCCGGCCCTGCTCCCAGAAGGGCGCGGCCGGGCCGTCGATGGCCACGTTCATCGGCATGCCGCGCGACTGCAGACCGATCGCCGCGGTCATGCCCAGCATTTCCGGCGACTTGGTGCGCTTCCACGGCTCGGCGCCCATGCGGTTCACCCGGCAATCGTTGATATATTCTTCCAGCGCCCAGAGCTCGCCGTTCTCGTTGACCTTGGGCATGACCGTACGCACCCCGGCCATTTCAGAGATGTCGCCGTGGCAGCTGGCGCAGGACTTGCCCTCGGAACCGTCGGCGGTCTCCCACAACTCGAGCCCGTAATCCACCGCCGGCATGGCCGGGTTCTCGAAATCGTCGACCTCGAGCGCCTGGG
>JALWJU010000477.1 GCA_026997055.1 Paracoccaceae bacterium
GCCATAGGCGGCCGACCACTGGCAGGCGACTTCATCGCGCAGGGCCGCAAGGCCCAGCACCGGGCCGTAGAGATGGGCCTCGGCGTCGTTCAGCGCGGTTTCGGCGATGGCTTCGCGCAGGGGCGCAGGCGGGGGCGCCACCGGGGCGGCCTGGCTGACATTGAGGAGCGGCAGGTCCGCGGGCGGGGCGATGCGCTCAAGCCAGCGGCGCGCCTCCATCACCGGGGGCGGGCTGGTGGCGGCGATGTTGGGGTTAACCGGCATCGGCGCGCCCCCGGCGGGTGCGGGACCGGGGCGCTGCCCCGGACCCCGGAGTATTTGTGCCAAGATGAAAGGTCATTTTTCGAGCGTGACGAGGGCGTGGCGCTTCTTGCCGGCCGAAAGCTTGAGCGGGCGGGCGAGATCGGCGGCGGTGATCATGCGGCCCGGATCGGTGAGCGGCTGGTCGTCGAGGCGCGCGCCGCCCTCGGCGATCAGGCGCTTGGCCTGTTTGCCCGAGGGAGCGAGCCCCGAGCGGGTGAAAAGCTGGACCACCGAGATGCCCTCGCCGATATCGGCCGGGCCGAGGGCGAGGGTGGGCAGGTCCTGCCCCGCCCCGCCGCGTTCGAACACTTCGCGGGCCGTGGCTTCGGCCGCGCGCGCCGCCTCGGCGCCGTGGGCAAGGGTGGTGACTTCGTTCGCAAGCCGGATCTTGGCCTCGTTGATCGCCTTGCCCTCGGCGGCGCCGAGGCGCTCGCATTCTTCCACCGGAAGCTCGGTATAGAGCTTGAGGAAGCGGCCCACATCGGCATCGGGGATATTGCGCCAGAACTGCCAGAATTCGTAGGGCGAGAGCATGTCGCCATTGAGCCAGACCGCGCCGCCCTGGCTCTTGCCCATCTTGCGCCCGTCGGACATGGCCAGAAGCTGGGAGGTGAGGCCATAGACCTCCTGGCCGAGCATCCGGCGGGTGAGGTCGATACCGTTGACGATATTGCCCCACTGATCCGATCCGCCCATCTGCAGGCGGCAGCCATAGCGGCGATTAAGCTCCATGAAATCATAGGCTTGCAGGATCATGTAATTGAACTCGAGGAACGAGAGCGATTGTTCGCGCTCGAGCCGGAGCTTGACGCTTTCGAAGGAGAGCATCCGGTTCACGGAGAAATACCGCCCCACGTCGCGCAGGAAGTCGAGGTAATTGAGCCCGTCGAGCCATTCGGCATTGTTGACCATGATGGCGTCGGTTTCGCCCTCGCCAAAGGCGAGATAGGCGGAAAAGACCTGCCGGATGCCGGCGAGATTGGCCTCGATCGTCTCGGGGGCGAGCAGCGGGCGCTCGTCGGCGCGGTCGGTCGGGTCGCCCACCTTGGTAGTGCCGCCGCCCATGAGCACGATCGGCTTGTGGCCGGTTCTTTGCAGCCATCTGAGCATCATGATCTGGATCAGGCTGCCCACATGCAGGGAGGGGGCGGTCGCGTCAAAGCCGATATAGGCCGGAACCACGCCTTCGCTCAGGGCTTCGTCGAGGCCCTGATAATCGGTGCAATCGGCGATGAAGCCGCGCTCGATCATCACGCGCAGGAAGTCGGATTTCGGCTGGTAGGTCATGTCGTTTGCGTCCATATTTGCGTTGGAGCTTCCGTATAGACGGGCAGCGCGCAAAGGGGAAGGGATGAAGAAATCCGGGGCAGGTAGCGCGCCGGTGCGGGCGCTCGGGGCGATGAGCGGCACTTCGCTCGACGGGGTGGATGCGGCCGTGGTGGTGAGCGACGGCGAGCGGGTGCTGGAGCTTGGCCCCGCGCGCTTCCGGCCCTATTCGGAGGATGAGCGCGCGGTGCTGCGCGCGGCCCTCGGGCGCTGGCCGGGCGAGGCGGGGGTGGCGGAGGCGGCGCGGGTGGTGGAGCGTGCGCATCTGGAGCTGCTGGGCGCCTTCGAGGGGGCGGAGCTCGTGGGCTTTCACGGACAGACGCTGGCCCACGATCCGCGCGGGCGGGGCACGCACCAGGCGGGCGACGGGGCGGCGCTGGCCGAGGCGCTGGGCCTGCCGGTGGTGAGCGATTTTCGCACGGCCGATGTGGCGATGGGCGGCGAGGGAGCACCGTTGGCGCCTTTCTACCACTTTGCCCTGGCGCAGAGGATCGGGGCGCGCGCGCCGCTGGCATTCGTCAATCTCGGCGGGGTGGGCAATCTCACCTGGCTGGACCCGAGCGCGCCTGCCCCCGAAGCGCCGGGCGCGCTGCTGGCCTTCGATACCGGGCCGGCCAATGCGCCGATCGACGATTTCATGCGCGCGCGGCTCGGAGAGGCGCGCGACGAGGGCGGCCGGCTCGGGCTGAGCGGGCAGGTGGACGGGGCGGTGGTCGAGGCCTTTCTGGGCCGGGCATACTTTCGGCGCATCCCGCCCAAGTCCCTGGACAGGAACGATTTTGCGGACCTGCTCGAAGCGGTTTCCCATCTCGGCGAAGCCGACGGCGCCGCCACCCTCGCGGCCTGCGCGGCGGCGGCGGTGGCGCGCGGCATGGAGCATTGCCCGGCCCCGCCCGCACGCCTGCTTGTAACCGGCGGCGGGCGCCATAACCGTGCGATCATGGCCGGGCTCGGGGCGCTGCTCGCCTGCCCGGTCGAGCCGGTCGAAGCGGTCGGGCTCGACGGCGACATGCTGGAGGCGCAGGCCTTCGCCCATCTGGCGGTGCGGGTGGCGCGCGGCATGCCGACTTCG
>JALWJU010000478.1 GCA_026997055.1 Paracoccaceae bacterium
GAGCCAGAAGCTGCGCGGGGTCAGGCGGGTGCCGGGGGCGGACTGGAAACGCTTGTATTCGCTGATGAATACCAGATGCTCCACCCGCTTGACGGTGGCCCGGTCGAAGCCCTCGGCGACCAGTTCGCCGACTGAGGCCTCGCGGTCGATCAGCCCTTCGAGGATTGCGTCCAGCACCTCGTAGGGGGGCAGGGAATCCTCGTCTTTCTGATCTTTGCGCAGTTCGGCCGAGGGGGGTTTTTCGATGATGCGGGCGGGGATGATGGCGCCGGCGGGCGCGCGCATCCAGGCCGGATCGTGGTGGGCATTGCGCCAGCGGCAGGTCTCGAAGACGCGGGTCTTGTACAGGTCTTTCAGCGGGTTGTAGCCCCCGGCCATGTCGCCGTAGATGGTGGCGTAGCCCACGGCCACTTCCGACTTGTTGCCGGTGGTCAGCAGCATCTCGCCGAATTTGTTGGACAGCGCCATCAGCAGCAGGCCGCGCAGGCGCGACTGGATGTTTTCCTCGGTGATGTCGGCCTCAAGGCCGGCGAAAAGCGGGGCCAGAAGCTCGCTCACCGCGGCGCGGGGGCCGGAAATGGGCAGGGTGTCCAGCCGGCAGCCGAGATTTTCGGCCATCTGGCGGGCGTCTTCGAGCGAGCTTTCGGAAGTGTATTCGCTGGGCAGCATCACGCAGCGCACATTCTCGGGCCCGAGCGCATCGGCGGCGATGGTGGCGACGAGCGCGCTGTCCACCCCGCCCGACAGGCCCAGCAGCGCCCTGGTGAAGCCGGTCTTGGCGAAATAGTCGCGCACGGACTGGACCATGGCGCGGTAATCGGCCGCCCACGCGTCGGGCAGCGGGGCAGGGGGCTGGGGCTCGGCCTGCCAGACCCCGCCGCGCGCCACGAAGTCCACATGGCGGATCGCCTCGTCGAATTGCGGCAGTTGCACCGGGCGGCTGCCATCGGGCGCGACCACGAAACTGCCGCCGTCAAATACCTGGTCGTCCTGCCCGCCCGCCATGTTGAGGTACACGAGCGTGCGCCCGGTCTCGGCGGCGCGCGCGCCCATGATCGACCAGCGATCGGCCATCTTGTCGCGGTAATAGGGCGAGCCGTTGGGCACCAGCAGCATTTCGGCGCCGGCCTTTGCCAGATGGGCGGCGACATCGGCGTGCCAGGCGTCTTCGCAGATCGGGCTGCCGATCGTCAGCGGGCCGATCCTGTAGGGCTCCTGCCAGGGCGCCGGGGTAAACTGGCGCTTTTCGTCGAACACGGTTTCGTTGGGCAGGTGGTGCTTTTTCACCACATGGCGGATGCGCCCGCCTTCGAGGATGTAATAGGCGTTATAGAGGTGCTCGCCGTCGTGAAAGGGCGCACCGATGCCGATTGCCGGCCCCTCGGCGCAGTCGCGCGCGAGCGCCTCCACCGCCGCCATGGCATCGCGGAAGAATTGCGGGCGCATCACCAGGTCCTGGGTCTGGTAGCCGGTGACGAAGGCCTCGGGCAGGGCCAGCATGTCGGCCTTCGCGTCGCGCGCCTGCTGCCAGGCGGTGCGCGCCCGGGCGCGATTTTCGGCGATCGCCCCGGTGGTGGGGGCAAGCTGGGCGAGGGTCAGGCGAAAACGGTCGGGCATGGGAACTCCGGCGGCATCAACGCCGACAGGTTTAGCAGGTTTGCGCCAGGGGAAAAGGTGGCAGGGCGCGAAAGCGACCAAAAGCGTTGTTTCCGCAGCGCCGCTCGCTTAAGTTCGGTCTGATAGCGGTGGCTGAGGTGGAAAGGACATGTCCGAAAAGCAGAAGATGGCGGTTTTGCTCCTGTGTGCGGCGGGTCTGGCGCTGGGCATGCAGGGCATGCCGGCCCTGGCTCAGGAAGGCGGCGCGGTCGAGGTCAAGCAATACGACGACGGGGGCATCTACGAAGGTACCTTCAGGGACGGCCTCCAGCACGGCAGGGGCACCTACCGGCTGCCGTCGGGCTATGAATATACCGGCGATTTCGTCATGGGCGAGATCCGGGGGCAGGGGATCGCGCGCTTTCCCAACGGCTCGGTTTACGAGGGCTCTTTCGAAAAGGGCAAGCCCCACGGATTCGGCAAGATCACCTTCGCCGACGGCTCCACCTTCGAGGGCGACTGGGTGGAGGGCAGGATCGACGGTTCGGGCCTGGCCGTCTATGCCAATGGCGTCCGCTACGAGGGCGGGTTCCAGAATGCCCTGCATCACGGCAAGGGGCGCATGGAAAGCCCCTCGGGCTATGTCTACGAGGGCGACTGGGTGGCCGGGGTCAAGGAAGGCAGCGGCAAGTCGATCTACCCGGACGGCTCGGTCTATGAAGGCGAGATGAAAGGCGACCAGCGCAACGGCCAGGGCGTGCTGACCACGCCCGAAGGGATGCGCTACGAGGGCCAGTGGAAAAACGGCCAGATGCACGGCGTCGGCACCCTCACCCAGTCCAATGGCGATGTCTATACCGGCGCCTTCGTCAATGGCCAGCGCCAGGGCATGGGAAAGGTCACCTACGCCAATGGCGATGTCTACGAAGGCGAATTCGCCGATGACCGCCGCCACGGCACCGGCAAGTTCACCGGCGCCGACGGCTATGTCTACGAGGGCGACTGGGTGGCCGGGGTGATCGAGGGCGAGGGCAGGGTTACCTACCCGGATGGCTCGGTTTACGAGGGCCAGTTCCGCGCCGGACTGGCCGATGGCCAGGG
>JALWJU010000479.1 GCA_026997055.1 Paracoccaceae bacterium
CGAGAAGGCCACCGCCATGGTGTTCGACCTCGCGCCGCGCGAGGTCGAACACCATGGCGGTGGCCTTCTCGCGGTCCACCAGCTCGCCCTTCATCTTGGCGAGCTTGATCTTTGCCGTCTGCGCCTTCAGCACCTCGTTAGCCAGCCTTGCGCGCAGGAACGAGACCTCGCCGTCTCCTGCGGGCGCATCGCCCAGGGTCTCGTCGACCGCACGGAGCGCCGCCTTCGGCACCGGCTTCGTCTTCACCCGCGTCTTTGCGCCCAGAGCCTGCGTCCGCTTTCCTCGTTGCTGCGCCGGATCGGTGTTGGCGTCCCATTCCCAGTCGGCCTTCTCCGGGTCGATCGTGCCGTCCGGCTCCGGCGTGATGCGGCCCGACTTGATTGCCTTGCGCACGGCCATCTCGCTCACGCCTCGATGGCGCGCATAGGCGCGTTGCGACAGTCCCATCAGCCGTTCCTCACGCGGATGCGCTCGAACAGGCGGCGAAGCGCGTAGGACCGCACCAGCGACACTACGGTAAAGATGCCGCCCAGCGCCAGATGCGAACCGGCGGCGATCTCGATTCCGAACGGCGGGAACACGAGAAACTGCGTTCCGATCGCCACGCCGAAGCCGATGGCGACATTCGCGACCGCCTCGACCATGGACATGCTCCGGCTCTGTTTCATGCGGCCTCCCGCGCGGCCGCGATCTCATCGAACGAACGGCCATCCCCTTCAAGGGTGGCCGCCTCGCCTGTCAGCTGCTGCCAGCGCTCCACCGCCACGTCGACATAGGCCGGGTTCAGTTCGATGCCCAGACAGACCCGCCCCGTCGTTTCCGCCGCGATCAGCGTGGTGCCCGATCCCATGAACGGCTCGTAGACCGCCTGACCGGGGCTGGAGTTGTTCAGGATCGGGCGGCGCATGCATTCCACCGGCTTCTGCGTCCCGTGGACGGTTTCCGCGTCCTGATCCTTGTTGGCGATCTGCCACAGCGTCGTCTGCTTGCGATCCCCGGCCCAGTGGCCCTTGCCGGTCTTCTTCACCGCATACCAGCAGGGCTCGTGCTGCCAGTGGTAATCGCCCCGGCTCAGCACCAGCCGGTCCTTGGCCCAGATGATCTGCGAGCGGATGGTGAACCCGCTGGCGATCAGGCTGTTGGCAACAGTGGTGGCGTGCAACGCGCCGTGCCACACATAGGCCACATCACCTGGGAACAGCGCCCATGCCTCGCGCCAGTCAGCGCGGTCATCGTTCAGCACCTTGCCGATGCGTCTGGATTTCGCCGCCCCGGCCTGGTTGCGCCAGCTTGGGTCGTATTCCACCCCGTAGGGCGGATCGGTCACCATGAGCAGCGGCTTCACGGTTCCGAGCAGCCGTTCCACATCCGTAGCGACGGTGCTGCTGCCGCAGAGCAGGCGGTGATTGCCGAGAATCCACAGATCGCCCGGCTGACTGACCGGATCGTCCGGTGTCTCCGGCACATCGTCTTCGCCGTCGACAGCGCCTTCCGGCCCACCGTCCAGCCCGCCCAGCAGATCGTCCAGTTCCTCGTCCGAGAATCCGATCAGGTCGAGGTCGAACTCGAGCTCCTGCAGGGCCTCGATCTCGAGGCGCAGCGTTTCCTCGTCCCAGCCGGCGTTTTCGGCGATCTTGTTGTCGGCGATCACGAGCGCGCGGCGCTGGGCGTCGGTCAGATGATCCAGCGTAATCACCGGCACCTTCTCGAGGCCGAGGCGCTGCGCCGCCAGCAGCCGACCGTGGCCGGCGATGATCACGCCCTCGCCGTCGGCCAGGATCGGGTTGGTGAAACCGAATTCCTCGATCGATGCCGCAATCTGGGCGATCTGCGCATCGGAGTGGGTGCGGGCGTTGCCCGCGTAGGGTTGCAGCCGCCCGGGCGGCGTCATCTTGATCTTCAAGCGTGATCCTCTTGAAAGAAGAGGCCCGCCGGGGTGCGCGTGGCATCCTGTCCGGATTGCCGGAGGCGTGGCGGGCTCGTTCGGATTTTATCTGGTTGCCCGGTGCCGCAGCTTCCGTTCCGCCGGGCGCGAAACCTCATGACCGATCAGCGGCGTTCGTTCCGGCGCGATGCCGGGCGAGGCTCTGTCTCGGTGCGAAACACCTGCAAAGGCCGAGACGAGCGGACCTCGAAAACCCCATCTGGCCGCAACGTCCGCACAAGCGCGAACCCGCGAACCCGAATGGTGCGAACCCGGAAAAAATCCTTTGCCGCTAGAGACTTGATGCGCTCAGCCCCCCCGCATACGTGTCACGCCCACGGAGGACCCGAGGCAGGGGGGGGTGGGGCGCAAGCCTCTGCGATCCTATCGGTTTTCTGCCACGAAACGCCCGGAAATGTCGCGCCAAAAGTTCAACGGTTTCATCCGGTTTCACAACGGTTTCGTCCGGTTTCACCACGTCGAAATGAACAAATTCCGTTGTCGCTCAGATAGTTGGCGATTCCCGCATTTTCGGCGGATTTTTTCCCGTTTCCGCCGTTGCGAGGGACTTCTGCCGGTCTTCTGCCCCCGCTTCGACGAGCTTCCAGCCCAGTTTGATGTAGTTCAGGATCCGGTAATCCCTCGCGATCTTCCTGCGCATCCCTGAAATCCTGACGCTGTGGACCTTGATGTCCGGCGCGTCGGGGGTGGCCGCATAGAGCTTCGCATGGAGCGCTTCCGCGGAGATCGTCCGGCCGGGCGCGCGCAGCA
>JALWJU010000480.1 GCA_026997055.1 Paracoccaceae bacterium
GGCGGCACCATCCCCGTGCGCCCGGTCACCGCCATGCGGTAGAGCGCGTGGCCCGCGCATTCGCCGCGCCGGTTCCACAGGCTTTGCTCGACATAGAGAAAGCGCTGATCCCAGCCGATCGCCCGCGAGCGCATCTCGACCCGCTCGAAGGCGCGCACCCGCTTGCGGTAGCGCACGCTCACCCCCGCCACCGCCAGCCCCCAGCGGTGGCGCCTGAGCGCGGCGATCAGCCCGACCCGCCTGGCCAGCGGAATGCGCCCGAGATCATAGAGCGTGAGCGTGCGCCCGTTATTGAGCTCGCGCCACAGGTCCAGATCCCACGGCCAGCAGATGTGGTGGCTGACATGGCTCTCGTTCAGCCCCAGGGGCGGCGCCTTGCGGAATTTCACCATTTCCTTGGCCATGCGGACAAACGGATACATCGCGCCTCCTTTCGCCCGCCAGATTGGCGCCGCGCGCGCCGGCGTCAACCACAACCTCGCGTCAGCCTTGCCCTTTGCGGCGCGCGCGCCTAAATCTCCTGCAACCAAACCGGAAAGAGACCCATGACCAGCCTGTTCCAGATCCTCCTGATGCTCCTGGGCGTCGTCCAGTTCGTCATCATCGTCCATATCATCATGTCCTGGCTGATCAGCTTTCAGGTGCTCAATATCCGCCAGCCCTTCGTGGCGCAGATCTGGTATGGACTGAATCGCCTGCTCGATCCGGTCTATCGGCGCATCCGTGCCTTCCTGCCCGATCTGGGCGGGCTCGACCTCGCGCCGCTGATCGCGCTGCTGGCGGTCTATGCGCTCAAGATCGTGCTGTATAACAACATCGCGCTGTTCTACTGACCCGGGGCCTTGGACGACGCCGCAAGCCTCCTGAAATCCGTCTTCGGATTCGATGAATTCCGCCCCGGCCAGGCGGAGATCGTCGCCGCTGTCGCCGCCGGAGAGAACACGCTCGCGATCATGCCCACCGGCGCAGGCAAGTCGCTGTGCTTCCAGATACCGGCGCTGATGCGGCCCGGGCTGACGGTGGTGATCTCGCCGCTGATCGCGCTGATGCGCGACCAGGTGCGCGCGCTGCGCTCGTCCGGGGTCGCGGCCGGAGCGCTGACCTCGGCCAACAGCGAAGCGGAGACCGACGAGGTATTCGCCGCGCTTCATGCCGGCCGGCTGAAGCTCCTCTATATCGCCCCGGAGCGCCTCGCTTCTACCGCCACCCAGGCCATGCTGGCGCGCGCGGGCGTCAGCCTGATCGCGGTGGACGAGGCGCATTGCGTCTCCCAGTGGGGGCACGATTTCCGCCCCGATTACCTGCGCATCGGAGCCCTGCGCCGCGCGCTCGGCGTGCCGCTCGCAGCCTTTACCGCCACGGCCGATGGCGAGACCCGCGACGAGATCGTCGAAAAGCTGTTTGACGGCACGCCCCCGCGCGTCTTCCTGCACGGCTTCGACCGGCCCAATATCCACCTCGCCTTTGCCGCCAAGAACAACCCGCGCAAGCAGATCCTTGATTTCGCCACCGCCCGGCGCGGCCGGTCGGGCATCCTCTATTGCGCGACCCGCGCGCGCACCGAGACGCTTGCGCGCGCCCTTGGCGAAGAGGGGCTGGCGGCGGCGGCCTATCATGCGGGCATGGAGGCCGGGGCGCGGCGCGAGGTGGAGCGGCGCTTTCAGCAGGAGGACGGGCTGATCGTCGTCGCCACCGTGGCCTTCGGCATGGGGATCGACAAGCCCGATATCCGCTGGGTGGCCCATGCCGACCTGCCCGGCTCGATCGAGGCCTATTACCAGGAGATCGGACGCGCCGGGCGCGACGGGGCGCCGGCCGAGACCCTCACCCTCTACGGTCCCGACGACATCCGCCTGCGCCGGGCGCAGATCGACGAGAGCCTTGCCCCGCCCGAGCGCCGCGCCGCCGACCATGGCCGGCTCAATGCGCTTCTGGGCCTTGCCGAGGCACAGACCTGCCGCCGTCAGATCCTGCTTGCGTATTTCGGCGAGGCGGGCGCCGCGCCCTGCGGCAATTGCGACACCTGTGCCAGCCCGCCCGAACTGTTCGACGCCACCGTGCCGGTGATGAAGGCGCTCTCGGCCGCCCTGCGCACGGACGAGCGCTTCGGCGCCGGGCACCTGATCGACATCCTCACCGGCAAGCTGACCGACAAGGTGCGCGCCCATGGCCATGACGCGCTGCCGACCTTCGGCGTGGGCAAGGACCTCTCGCGCGCCCGCTGGCAGGGGATCATGCGCCAGGTCATGGGGCTCGATTTCCTGCGCCCCGATCCCTCCCGCCACGGCGCGCTCAGGGTCATGCCCGCGGCCCATCCGGTGCTGCGCGGCGAGGCCGAGGTGACGCTGCGCCTCGATACCATCGCCCGCCCTCCCCGCCGCCCGGCGGTCAGGGCCATGGTCGGCGAGGAGGACGCGCCGCTGCTTTCGGCGCTCAAGGCCAGGCGCCGGGCGCTGGCCGAGGCGCAGCGGGTGCCGGCCTATGTGATCTTCCCGGATCGCACGCTGATCGAAATGGCCGAGAAGCGCCCGCGCAACCTCGATGAAATGGCCGCGATCGGCGGGGTGGGCGCCAAGAAGCTCGAACGCTACGGGGCGACTTTCCTCGAAGTCATCGCCGGCGCGCCGGTGCCCGGCATGCACCCGGCCCGGCGCAGGCTGGCCGGGCGGGCCGCCGGGGCGCTGTTTGAC
>JALWJU010000481.1 GCA_026997055.1 Paracoccaceae bacterium
TCTCCAGCTTGCGGGCCATGTCGCGGGCGGTGGCGGGCATCAGCTGCATCAGCCCCGCCGCCCCGGCATGGGATACCACTTCCGGGTGGAATTCGCTTTCGCGGCGCATGATCGACAGGGCGAATTCCCGCGCAACACCCTCGCGCTCCGGCAGTTCCACCAGCGCGTAATAGGCCCGCACGAACATCAGGTCGCGGGTGCGCACCAGGTATTTCGCGAGCTTCACCTGCAGATAGGCAGCACCCACGCTCTCGGCCCAGGCCAGCATCCGGCCCAGGTCGTCGCGCTCCAGCTCCTCGGCCAGCTGCTGGCCGAAGCGCAACGCCAGGTAGCGCTCGCCAGCCGCCTGCAGGAGGCGCATGGCCACCATTCTGCTGTCGCCCCAGAAGGCGGCCTGTTCCCAGCCGGTATAGCGCTCGGCGCCCACCAGCGCCGGGTCCATGGGCAGGCCTGCCTTCTCGGCGGCCAGTTGACCGTAGAAGGATGTCTGATAACGCGCGCCGAAGCGGTAGGCCTCGGCCGCCTCGGCGCTCCGCCCAAGGGCTTCGTATGCCCGCCCCAGCCAGTAGCCGGCCCGGCCCAGGCTGATCGGGCTTTTGACGCCTTCGCGAAAGGCCTGAAAGTGGCGAAGCGCGGCCTCGGGATCGCCAAGCTTGCCGAGGGCGATATAGCCGGCAAGCCATTCGAGATCGTTGCGGTCGCTGCCGGCGGCGATGTGGTGATCGGCCGCCAGCCGGTAGGCCTGGCGCGCCTTTCCCTCGCGCATGGACCAGCGCGCCAGTATGCGCCGCCAGGAACCCCAGCGCGCCGGATCGCCCAGAGAGGCAGCGCTTGCCGAGCGCGCCAGCAGAAGCTCCGCCGCGCTCTGGTTGCGCCCCTTGGCGGCGCGCCACAGGAAGCGCTCATAGGCGAGACCCGGATCGTCCTTCAGCGCTGCCGGCACCGCCTCGATCGCCGCGTCCACGCCCCCCTTGCGCTCGCGCAGCATGATGCGCGCCCGGGCAAGCGCCCGGTGAGCGCTGTCCACCAGCGGCAGCATCCGCCCGGCGGCTTCGGTCTCACCGCGCCACAGCAGCATGTCGAGGCGCTCCCGGTGGTGGGGGGCGAGCAGGGCGGTATGGGAAGCGAGCAGCGCCGACTCTTCGGCGGCGCTCATCGGCATGGTAGACCACGCCCATGCCAGCAGCGGCCCGGCCTCGTCACCCCGGCCGCTGGCCTGCAGGGCCTGTGCCAGGCGCAGGGCGCCGGTGCCGGTCTGGGGAGGCTGCTCGGCAAAGAAGTCCAACACCGCCTGCGGGTCGGCACCGGCGGGGATGGTCCCCTCGGCCCGTTTGCGCAAGAGCTTCAGCCCCGGCCAGTCCGGACGCCGGGCGAGAAACTCCCGTGCCTGGGCGAAGCTGCCCCTGGAGGCGCGCAGATAGTGCCACAGGATGATGTCGCGACGGATGGTGCCCGGCCCGCCGGCCGTGTCGATCGCCTCTTCCCATTTGCCGGCCCGCATCAGGTCGAGCCCCGTACGCAGGGCGGCGACATAGGCCGGATTTTCACCCGATACCGCCGGAGAGGAAGATATTGCCAGAAACAACGAGAGCACAAGGCCGCGAACAAGGCACGAAAAGCATGGAATTCCGTTCTTCATGGAGCCAGACTACCCCAGCCGGACCTCCCGGCAAGACACAATCTTGGCAAAGCGGGCCGGGGCGGCTAGTTTCCGCCACGCCCGCAACGCGCGATTCACAGCGCGATTCACCGTGCCGCGCCAAGGACAGGCGCCAAGGATAGGAAAGCCCGCCCATGCTCAAAGGTTCCATGCCCGCCCTGGTCACCCCGTTCAGCAACGGACAGGTGGACTTCGACGCGCTCAAACACCTGGTCGAGTGGCAGATCAGCGAGGGCTCCAGCGCACTGGTTCCCGTCGGCACTACCGGCGAGAGCCCCACGCTCAGCCATGAAGAGCACGAAGCGGTGATCGAAACCGTGGTCAAGACCGCCGCCGGCCGGGTGCCGGTCATCGCCGGAGCCGGATCGAACAATACCGTGGAGGCGATCCGATTCGTCACCCATGCCCGCGCCGTGGGCGCCGATGCGGCCCTTGTCGTCACACCCTACTACAACAAGCCCACCCAGCGCGGGCTCTACGCCCATTTCGCCGCGCTCGAGGAGCTGGGCCTGCCGATCATCATCTACAATATCCCCGGCCGCTCGGCGGTGGACATGTCGGTCGAGACCATGGGCGAGCTTGCCAGACTGCCCAATATCATCGGCGTCAAGGACGCAACCGGCGACATCACCCGGGTCTCGAAACAGCGCGCCGCCTGCGGCAAGGACTTCATCCAGCTTTCCGGCGAAGACGCCAGCGCGCTCGGCTTCAACGCCCATGGCGGGCAGGGCTGCATCTCGGTCACCGCCAACGTCGCCCCCCGGCTCTGTGCCGAATTTCAGGCCGCTACACTTGCAGGCGACTACGCAAAGGCGCTCGAATACCAGGACCGGCTGATGCCCCTGCACGAGGCGATCTTCATGGAGCCCGGCGTGTGTGGCGCCAAATACGCGCTTTCTCAGCTCGGCCATTGCTCGGGCGAAGTGCGCTCCCCTCTGACCGGCCTGCTGGATGCAACCAAGGAGGCGATAGATGCGGCCATGGAACATGCCGGGATCGCTCCCTGACCCCGGCAGGGCCATTGC
>JALWJU010000482.1 GCA_026997055.1 Paracoccaceae bacterium
CGAGCCTTCGGAGGCCGCCGCGCCCTTTGCCCGCCCCGGCCCGCCCCGGCGCGCCCGGGGTGCGGCCTTGCGCATGAGTGCGCATGAGATCGTGCCCGGTCATCGCGTCGCGGTCCGCTCCGGCCGGGCGGGGAATCATGGGCTGTCGTCCCGGGCATGGCCGGAGGCGGCGTGCTTGCTTTCTGCCGGAAGCCCCGGGGGAAGGTGGGGGATGTGGCGCGCGCGGGGCGCGGTCAGTCCTGCGCCTGCGGGGCCGCGCCGACGGCTTTGCGCCAGTGGCGCCGGCACAGAGATACATAGGTTTCGTTGCCGCCGATCTGCACCTGCGCGCCGTCGGTGAGCACCCGGCCGGTTTCGTCCTGGCGCACCACCATGGTCGCCTTCTTTCCGCAATGGCAGATGGTGCGGACCTCGCGCATTTCATCGGCCAGCGCCAGCAGGCGGGCGGAGCCGGGAAACAGCTCTCCCCGGAAGTCCACCCGCAGCCCGTAGCACATGACCGGCACGCCCAGGTCGTCCACCGCGCAGGCAAGCTGCCATACCTGTTCGGGCGCGAGGAATTGCGCCTCGTCGATGAAGACGCAGGCACAAGGCCCCTGTGCCAGCCGGGCCTCGATCCGCGCGAACAGGTCATCGCCCGGGGCAAAGGTATCGGCCTGCTTGCCGATGCCGATCCGGCTGGCGATCCGCCCGGCTCCCGCCCGGTCGTCCAGCCGGGCGGTGAGCAGGTAGGTCAGCATCCCGCGCTCGTGGTAATTATGCGCCGCCTGCAGCAGCAGGGTCGATTTGCCGGCATTCATGGTGGAGTAGTGGAAATAGAGCTTGGCCATGGCCGAGCTATCGCAGCCTGCGGAGGCGGGATCAAGCCCCGGGTCCGGTTGGGGGGCAGGTATCCGGTTGGGGGGCAGGTACCGGACAACATGGTCGGATCCTGGGCTTGCGCCCGGGGATGGAATGGATCCCGCAACCACATGCCGACACTCTGCCGTCAACCGCCCCCGGAACACGCGGAGCGGCCCCCTCCCGCATCTGGCGCCAGGCGCCAGCTACTCGCAAGCATACTCGCAGGCACTCGTCCAGCACACGCCGGATGGCATGGAGACAAAACCATTTCCAAGCGGGGAAAATAATGGGAAAAGAGAGTGGAAAGTCCCCGTTGCCGGGGCGGAGACAGGAGTGGGGCAGCATGAGTACGACAGGACGTTATCTGAAGAAACATACCGAGGCCCTGGTCAAGGATGTGGGGCTGGAAGCGGCATGCAAGCTGACCGGCAAGTCCAAGGCCACGCTGGGGCGCTATTATTCGGATGCCGAGGAGCATGCCGACCGGTTCATGCCGATTGATGCGGTTGCCGCCCTGGAGGAAGCGGCGCGCTATCCGCATGTGACTTCGGCGCTCTCCGAGCTCAAGGGCATCACCCTCTCCTACAGCCGTGACAAGCCCAATGCCCCCGTTGGCGGGGTAAACAGCGACGTGATCGCGCTCAGCCAGAGATTTGCCATTCTGATGGCGGAGTATCAGCAGAGTATCGAAGACGGGGTCATCACCGCCAACGAGGCCAAGCGTCTGCTGCGCGAAACCCTGGCGATCCAGCATGTGCTCATGGACATGAAGCTGCATCTGGAAAAGGAACAGGTCTGAGCGGCAGCGGCCCGGGCACGGGCGGGATCGTTTTTCTGCGAAAATCGGGAAACGCGGCGCAGCAGGCCGCAGCGCAGGGGCGCGCTCGCAGTCCTTTGCGGTTTCTGACGGGATTTTGACGGGATTTCCGGCGCGGATACTGCCGGGGCGCGGGGGCTTGCGGGGCTCCGGGCCGATCTTTCAGGCGTGTCAGGCGCTTTTTCGGGCCGGCATTTCCGCTGCGCTCGCCCCGGCATATTGGGCCATGAAGGGGAAGTGGCGCAGCAGTTCGGGGGTGTCTTCCAGGGGCAGCCGTTCGTCCGATGCGATGGCACGGCTGTCGTTGTGCCCGTGCACCGCGCGCAGGTACCAGGGGCGCCGTGCGCCGATCAGCCGCGAGGCGTGGCGCTGGCCGATCTTCCGGTGCGAGGTCATGAAGGCATTCTTGCGGTAGTCCGCCCGGGCGATGAGCGCCAGGCCCAGATTGGTATAGGGCACGTTGCGCGGCGCCAGCCAGCGGGGCAGGCCGGCCTCGTCCAGCCCCAGCGAATAGCCGCAGGGAAAGGACAGGAAGACCGCCTCGTCCTCGTTGAAAGGGTCGCCCAGCACCGCCTGCGCGTAATGGCGCAGGGCGGCGGTGAAATCGGCCGACAGCGCATCGTCGTCGTCCAGCACCACCTGGGCCACCTGCTCGTCGCCGGCATGGCTCGCGCGCAGGTGACGGCGAAACATCAGCCCGGCCGAGCCGGGGCGGCGAAACAGCACCCTGGCCCGCTCGCCCAGCGCCCGGCGCGCAAGCCCCCTGAGCAGGGCCTTGTAGCGCTCCGGCATCAGGGTGGAGGACAGGATCACATGCTCGAAATCCGCATCCGTCTGCGCCGCGAGGCTGGCCAGCGTGTAGCGCTCGAACATCGCCAGGCGGGCATCGAGCCGGTCGGGCTCGAAGAGCTTCTCGGGGTCGCGCGAGGCGGGCGCGCGCCAGCCGGACTTGCCGAAATAGGAAAAGCGGGTCTGGTAGATGATCTTCACGGGCGCGCTTCCCTTTGT
>JALWJU010000483.1 GCA_026997055.1 Paracoccaceae bacterium
GCGGCGGTCGAGGCGCCGGCCCACAGGCTGAGGAGCGCGAGCGCGAGGGTGAGAAAGGGCCATGCGGCGGCGAGGCGGGCGGTCAGGCCGGGGCGCTGAAAGACGGTCCGGTCTTCGAGGCAGAGGAAATCCCATCCGGCGTCATAGGGCTTCTTCGTGGAGACGCTGAGCGCGGCAAAGACCGCGCCACCGGGAAAGGCGAAGATCATGGAGGAGAACGGGTCGTCTTCGAGAGAAAAAACCCCCATCAGGCCCACAAACCAGAGCATGGTAAACGTGCCTTCCCACAGGCGCAGAGGCAGGGTCTGCTCGGATTCGTCGCGGATATACACTTGCGCCTGCTGCGTGCCGATACCCAGAAGCGCGGCCAGGATCGGAACGTGCCAGGCGCCCTGCCAAGCGGTTACCGCCCAGCCGATCAGGGCGAAAAACGCCCCCATCCACAGCCAGCCGCTGAGCGGGTCGTTGAGGGCGCGCCTGAGGCGGCCGGGGCGGTCGGGGCTGGTCTGATCCATGGCGTCTGGCTCCCTGCTTTCGCCCCATGATTGCAAGACCGGGGCGCGCTGTCAATCGGGCGGGATCGCATAGGTGAGGCTGGCGCGCGCCACCGGCGCCTCGGCGCCTTCGGAGAAGATCAGCACATCGCCCACAGCGAGCGCGCGGCCGAGCTTCAAGAGCCGGGTTTCGGCGATGAGGTCGCGCCCGGCGGCGGGCTTGCGCATGAAGTCGATGGCGCAATTGGTGGTGACCGCGAGCAGCTTGGGGCCGACCATGGTCAGGATCGCCAGATACACGGCCACATCGGCGAGCGTGAACATGGCCGGGCCGGAGATGGTGCCGCCGGGGCGGACATGGCGCTCGTCCATGTGATAGCGCAGGGTCAGGCGCATCGGCGCGGCCTCTTCGATGGTGAAGTCGTCGGTTACCTGCGGGAAATGCTCGGCGAGGAAGCTCCGCAGCTGACCCAGCGTCATTTTCTGTTGCATCTTTCCCCCTTCGCGCCGCTTGCCTATCCTGCGCACAACAATGGGAGGGAGCGATGAGCGAGTCAATTCTGCTGCGAGAGGATCACGGGGCGGTGGCGCGCCTCACCCTGAACCGCCCCGGGGCGCTGAACGCGCTTTCGGACGATCTGCTGGCGGCCTTGCGCGCGGAATTTCAGCGCCTCGCCGAGGATGGCTCGGTCCGGGCAGTGGTGCTGGCGGGGGCGGGCAAGGCCTTTTGCGCGGGCCATGACCTGAAGGAGATGCAGGCCGCGCGCGCCGCCGAGGACGGGGGCGCGGCCTATTTCCTCGACCTGTTCACGCGCTGCGGCGATGTCATGCAGGCGATCCCCGCCCTGCCCCAGCCGGTGATCGCCGAGGTGCACGGGATCGCCACCGCCGCGGGCTGCCAGCTGGTGGCAAGCTGCGACATGGCGGTGGCCGCCGAGGGCACGCGCTTCGGGGTCAACGGGGTCAATATCGGCCTGTTCTGCTCGACTCCCATGGTGGCGCTCAGCCGCAACATCCCGCGCAAGTTCGCCTTCGAGATGCTGACCACCGGGGAGTTCATCGACGCGGGCCGCGCGCGCGAACTGGGGCTGGTGAACCGGGTGGTGGCGGCAGAGGCGCTAAGCGAGGCGGCGATGGAACTGGCACAGACCGTTGCCGGCAAGCTCGGGCGCGCGGTGAAGATCGGCAAGCGGGCCTTTTACGCGCAGGCCGAGATGGGGCTTGCCGAGGCTTACCGCTTCACCGGGCAGGTGATGGCCGAGAACATGATGTATGAGGAGACCGCCGAGGGGGTGCAGGCCTTCATCGAGAAGCGGGCGCCGGAATGGGATCAGGGCTGAGAGCGCGTATACCGTTGCATACCATCTTTCCAAGGCCGGAAAAACCCGCTAGAAGGCGCGCGAGAACCGTTACAGCCACTGAAAGGGCCCGCATATGGAGAAGATCAAGGTAACCGGCACCGTCGTCGAGCTCGACGGCGACGAGATGACCCGCATCATCTGGCATTTCATCAAGGAAAAGCTGATCCTGCCCTATCTGGACCTGCCGCTCGAATATTACGACCTGTCGATCCAGAAGCGCGACGAGACCGACGACCAGATCACCATCGACGCGGCCAATGCGATCAAGAAGCACGGCGTGGGCGTGAAATGCGCGACCATCACGCCCGACGAGGCGCGGGTCGAGGAATTCGGCCTGAAGAAGATGTGGCGCTCGCCCAATGGCACCATTCGCAACATCCTCGGCGGGGTCATCTTCCGCGCCCCGATCATCTGCAACAACGTCCCGCGCCTGGTGCCGGGCTGGACCAAGCCGATCGTGGTCGGCCGCCACGCCTTTGGCGACCAGTACCGCGCCACCGATTTCCGCTTCCCCGGCCCCGGCAAGCTGACGATGAAATTCGTCGGCGAGGACGGCACGGTGATCGAGAAGGAGGTGTTCGACGCCCCCGGCGACGGTATCGCCATGGGTATGTACAACCTCGATTCCTCGATCTACGATTTCGCCCGCGCTTCGTTCAACTACGGGCTCGCCAAGGGCTGGCCGGTCTATCTCTCGACCAAGAACACGATCCTCAAGGCCTATGACGGCCGCTTCAAGGACATCTTCCAGGAGGTCTATGACAGCGAATTCAGGGAGGCCTTCGAGGAAAAGGGCATCCATTACGAGCAC
>JALWJU010000484.1 GCA_026997055.1 Paracoccaceae bacterium
GAGATGACCGTACTCGGTCTTTTCCGTGCGCAGGAACTTGCGGCGGGCCGGGGTGTTGTAGAACAGATCCCGCACCTCGACGGTCGTTCCCGGGGGGTGACTGACCGGTTGCAGTCCGTCCTCCGTACCCTCGATCTGCCAGGCCTCGTCCCTGCCCGCCGCCCGCGACGCCAGCCTGAGCCGTGAAACCGAGGCAATGGCGGCCAGGGCCTCGCCACGGAAACCGAAACTCGACACCCGCTCCAGATCTTCGAGAGAGTGAATCTTGCTGGTGGCGTGCCGGCTCAGCGCCAGCGGCAGGTCTTCGCGCGCAATGCCGCGCCCGTTGTCGCGAATGCGTATCAGGCGAATCCCGCCCTGCTCGATATCGATGTCGAGCCGGGTGGCGCCGGCATCCAGGCTGTTCTCCAGCAATTCCTTGACCACCGAGGAAGGCCGTTCGACCACCTCGCCGGCCGCGATCTGATTGACAAGCTGTGGAGGCAGGGGCTGGATATGCATGACCGGCGTATTGTGCCACCGATCGGCCGAACGTGCGCGGACGTGACCGGTTACGGGATCAGCTATCGCTGGATACCGGGATGCGCAGGGTCTGGCCACTGCGCACCCGGTCGCTCTTGAGCCTGTTCAGGCTGCGCAGGTCGGCCACGCTGACGCTGTAGCGGTGGGCGATGTGACTCAGCGTTTCCCCCGGCTTGATGACGTGACGCTGAACCATGGCCAGGCGCGTGCCCGGCGGCGGGTTGCTGGCGAAGTATCCTCGAATGCCGTTGAGAATCGCCCTGGCCAGTTTTTCCTGGTGAGCCGGATCGCGCAGTTTCCGTTCTTCCTCCGGGTTGGAAATGAAGGCCGTCTCAACCAGGATGGAAGGGATGTCCGGCGACTTCAATACCCGGAAGGCGGCCTGCCCGACCTTCCTTTTGTGCACCCGCCCCAGCCGCTTGAGCTGGTTCAGCACCCGTCCGGCCACGTCCAGGCTGGCCTCGGTGGTCGCGGTCTGGGACAGGTCGAGCAGCACCGAGGCCAGCATGTCGTCCTTGTCGTCGAGGCTGACCCCGCCGATCAGATCGGAGGCATTCTCGCTCCTGGCCAGCCAGCGCGCCGCTTCGGAAGAAGCGCCACGCCTGGACAACACGTACACGGAAGCGCCGCGCGCCCGGTGATCGCGGAAGGCATCGGCATGGATGGAAACGAAAAGATCGGCCCGGTGCTTGCGCGCCAGCCGGGTACGCTTGTTGAGCCCGATGTAGTAATCGCCGCGGCGAATCAATACCGGGCGCATGCCGGGTTCACGTTCCACCATCCGCGCCAGCCGCCTGGCGATGGCGAGCACCACGGTCTTCTCACGGGTGCCGCGCCGGCCGCGGGCGCCGGGATCCTCGCCGCCATGACCGGCATCGATGGCGATGACCAGATCCCGTGGCGCCGCAGCCCGGGATTTGACGCTCTTGACAGGCCGTGCCGGGGCAGCCCCGGCGTCCGCCGCATGCTCCAGGTCGATGACCAGGCGGTGGCCATACTTGCCGGTCGGCCCCAGCATGAAACTCTTCGGTTTCGCCTGGCGGTCGATATCGAGCACCAGGCGCAGATCCCGGCCCTGGTTGCGCTTGCCGGAGCGAATCCGCTTGAGCACGCCGGAGGGGAGCTTGAGTCTGGACAAGGCAGTATCGAGCCGTGCCCCCTTCAGGTCGATGACCACGCGATCAGGCTTGTCCAGCGTGAACAGGCTGTGTTTCACCCCGCCGGATACATCGAAGACAACACGGGTATGATCCGGCGCGCCCCAGGTACGCACACCCTCGACGGCAACGGGCGCGGGCCAGGCCAGAGAGGTCCACATCACCAGTATTGCCGTCAGCACGATTCTCATGATCATCTCCCCGCCCGGCCCGGAAACGGGTTTATTGTTATCGGGATGCCATTAAAAACAACATATTACATTCTACATGTCAAGTTGAAAATAACCTTTGTCGGATAACATTCCGTCTCCTATAAGCATTTTCATGTCCCGACGAGGCTACGCGGACACATTCCCCTCGAATCGAGCCAGGACCGTCTCGCCCCGCGCGCTGCGCGCAACCAGTTCGAGCCTGCGCCCGGAACCGGCGTGGTCGAGATGACATTCGAGGTCGGGTTCCGGCAACATGCCCCGCCCCCGCGAGGGCCATTCCACCAGCAGAACGGCCTCCTCCGACAGCAGGTCGCGCAGACCGAGGTATTCCAGCTCGCCCGGATCGGCCAGGCGATACAGATCGAGGTGAAATATACGCCGTCCCGACACCTCATAGGGTTCGATCAGGGTGTAGGTGGGACTACGCACCGCGCCGTCATGGCCGAGCGCCTTGATCATGGCCCGCGCCAGGGTGGTCTTGCCGGTGCCCAGATCGCCATGCAGATAGATAACGAAATCGCGCGGACAGACTCCGGCCAGACGGCCGGCGAGATCCCGGGCGTCACGCTCCCGCGGCAGGGACAGTTTCATCATCCGCCACTCCCCGGCGATTCACGGTGCGGAGGGATTGAGCAACCGGCGCAGATGCGGAAACAGGTCGCTGGCCAGCAATCCGCGTTCGCCACCCTCCCGCGCCGCGCGGTCGCCGGCCGCCGCATGTACATAGGTGCCGATGCGGGCGGCATCGGCAAGCCGGTGCCCCTGCGCCAGCAG
>JALWJU010000485.1 GCA_026997055.1 Paracoccaceae bacterium
CGAGCGCGCGCTGGACCATGGTGGCGGTGGCCGGAAAGGTGAGGTCGGGGGTGGTGGTGGCGAGCACGATGGCGTCGATGTCGTCCACCTCCATGCCGGCATCCTCGAGGGCGGCGCGCGCGGCGCGGGTGGCAAGCTGGCTGGTGGTTTCGCCCTCGGCGGCGAAGTGGCGCCGCTCGATGCCGGTGCGGGTGCGGATCCATTCGTCGGAAGTATCGACGATGCTTTCGAACCAGCTGTTGGGCACGATGCGCTCGGGCAGGTAATGCCCCACGCCGCGGATGACGGCCCTTCGGGTCATGCCTCGGCCTCCTTCCCCTGATCGCTCGCCCGATCGCTCGCCTGGTCGCTGTTCTGCCCGCCGCCTGCCACGCTTTCGGCGGTGGGCGCATGGGCGAGCCGCGCGGCGATGCGGGCGGAAAAGCCCGAGCGGGCCAGGTCGGCCGCGAGCCTGACCGCCGCCGCCACCCCGGTGGCATCGGCGGCGCCGTGGCTCTTGATCACGGTGCCGTTCAGCCCCAGGAACACGCCGCCATTGACCCGGCGCGGGTCGATGCGCCGATTGAGCCGCCTGAGCGAGGTGAGCGCCAAGAGGGCGGCGATGCGGCTCAAGGGCGTGGCCCTGAACGCCTCGCGCAGGAAGTCGCCGATGATGGTGGCGGTGCCCTCGCCGGTCTTGAGCGCCACATTGCCGGTAAAGCCGTCGGTCACGATCACGTCCACCCGGTCCGAGGGGATGTCGCCGCCCTCGACGAAACCGAGATAGTCGAAATCGGCCTTCTCGGCGGCGCGGGCGATGAGCTCGCTGGCGGCCTTGAGCTCGGGGCGGCCCTTGTGCTCTTCGGTGCCGACATTCAAGAGGCCGATTCGCGGCCGCGCGAGCCCCAGCCCGTTGCGCGCGTAAGAGGCGCCCATCAGCGCGTATTGGGTCAGGTCGCATTCGTCGGCGCGTATATCGGCGCCCACGTCGAGCATGATGTTGAAACCGCCCCGGTTGCGCGAGGGCCAGAGGCAGGCGATGGCGGGGCGGTTGACGCCCTTGAGCTTGCGCAGGCGCAGCATGGAGACCGCCATCAGCGCGCCGGTATTGCCGCAGGAGACCGCCACCTCGGCCTCGTGGTCGCGCACCGAGTCGATCGCCGACCACATCGAGGTCTTCTGCCCCTTGCGCATTACCTGGCTGGGCTTGTCCTCCATCGAGACCACTTCGCGCGCATCGCGGATCTCCACCCGCCCGGCAAGCGCGCGGTGGCGGGCCACAAGCGGGCGCAGCTCCTCTTCGGGGCCGTGCAGGATGAATCCGGGCTCCGGGTCGCTGGCGGCGACCGCCTGCAGGCCGGCAACCACGGTGGCCGGGCCTCGGTCGCCGCCCATGGCATCGACCGAGATGATGATTCGCCTGCCCGCGGCGGCAGCGGCGGTGCGTTGTTCCGTATCCTGTGCGGTGCCGTCATGCATATCGCTCTGTCCCTTCAGCCAAGGGTATCAGACATGCCGGACACCTGCGAGCGCAAAGACGCGGCGGGATACGCTAAGCCGCATCCTCGTCGTCGAACAGCGCCTCGTCGATCATCGACACCACTTCGCGGTCGTCGTAATGGCCGCAGGAGGGGCAGACGTGATGCGGGCGCTTGGTCTCGCCGCAATTGGAGCATTCCTGCGGGTTGGCCGCCACCAGCGCGTCATGGGCGCGGCGGTTGTTGCGGCGGGATCTGGAAACCTTGTTCTGTTGGACAGCCATGTCTCAACCTTTGCGTTCGGGGGCGGATCGCCCGGTCGGTTACGGGATTTCGCACGCTCTTACGCCAAGGCGCAGGCCATGTCCAACCCCTATATGTTCGGAGTGGCGGGAAAATAGGGAGATCTGCGGCTTTTGCAAGGGGTTTTGTCGCCTTTCGCAGGCTGGCCGGGCGGATCGGAGCGATCACTGCGAATCGTCGCCCTCTCCCCCGGCCAGCGCGTCGCGCAAGCCCGCGAGAGAGGCAAAGGGGCGCGCATCCTCGTCGCGCATCGGCGCGGTGCCGGGCGGGCCGAATACCGCTTCGCCCAGCTCCGCCCCCTCGGCGCGCGGCCAGGCCGGCATGGCGAGCGCCAGCGCCTCGGCGAGCACCGCGCCCAGGTCGATCTCGCGCCCGAGCGGCTCTTCGCTCACGTCCTCGGGGATCTCCACCTCGTCGCCGGTCGCCTCCGGCATCTCGGCCCGCCACACGCGGCGCACGGGCTCGTCGATGCGGGTGGTGACCGGCTGAAGCGTGACCGAGCAGGGCTGGATCACGGTGGCGCCGAGCATGGCCTCGAGCCGCCAGTCGCGCGCGCCTTCGGGGCTGAGCCTGCCGCGCAGCGAGACCTTGCGCAGCGCCGTGAGGCCGAGCGCGTCGCACAGCGCCGCGCGCGCATCTGCGTCGGGCACCAGATCGACCGTCCGGCTGGCGGCGCGCTTCAGGGTGGCGACCGGCAGGGCGTGGCTGAAGGCAGGCGCATCGCTCGGGGGGTTGTCGCTTGCGGGGCTGTCGCGCTCTGGAGAATCGCTTCGGGGCATGGCGGTTTTCATTTCTTGAAGGCTGGGCTATCCTTCTGTAAGCCGATACGGGCAAGAGCGCAAACAGGCAGGGGGCATGGCATGGGCATCGGCGGAGGTATCGGCGGCATTGGCGGCATTGGCG
>JALWJU010000486.1 GCA_026997055.1 Paracoccaceae bacterium
GGGGAATACGGGGAGGAATACGGGGGGGAATCGGCATGATCTTGCCAGCCGCGCCCGATTTCCGGCAAGTTTCAGCGCAAAAGCCCCGCCCCGCCGCAGCCCCCTTTTCTCCGGCTGCCGGCAGGGGCATGATCGGACCCATGGCAGCGGCTTTATCCCGGCCGTTTGCCGGGGTTAGTCAAGACCGATACCCTTCCCCTTCTTCCCGGTGTGGTCCCTTGCGGACCATACCGGGGCTTTTTCCTCCCGCCCGGCAAAATATCGCAAAAGTGCAAGAGCGGAGAAAATTTCCCTTTGTTTTCGCCCGATCTGCCCTATGCTGTATCGCAACAAGGCAAGAACGAAGAGGCAGAGAGAAATGCGGATCAAGGCAGTTTCCGGTATCGTCATTCTCGCGGCAGCGCTTGCGGGCTGTTCGCAGTACAACGACCTCGAGCGCGCCGGCGCCGGCGCGGCAGGGGGAGCGCTCATCGCCGGCGTCACCCGCGGCAATGTCGTCACCGGCGCGGTCATCGGCGCGGCCGCAGGCGCGCTGTGCGACGACGTCAACGTCGCCATCTGCAACTAGAACACCACGTCACGGACGGACAGTTCAGGCCGCCGGAGCCCCTCGCCGGGCCCCGGCGGCCTGCGCATGTCCGCATGCCAGAAGGGAGCCCGGATGTTTGACAAGATCCTGATAGCCAATCGCGGCGAAATCGCCTGCCGGGTGATCAAGACCGCCCGCAGGATGGGTATGAAAACGGTGGCGATCTATTCGGATGCCGACCGCGCGGCGCTGCATGTGCAGATGGCCGACGAGGCGGTGCATGTGGGCCCGCCGCCGGCCAGCGAGTCCTATATCGCGATCGAGAACGTCCTGCGCGCGATCCGCGAGAGCGGCGCCGATGCAGTGCATCCGGGCTACGGGTTCCTGAGCGAAAACCCCGCCTTTGCCGAGGCGCTGGCGGCCGAGGGCGTGGCCTTCATCGGCCCGCCGAAAGGCGCGATCGAGGCGATGGGCGACAAGATCACCTCCAAGAAGCTCGCCGCCGAAGCGGGCGTCTCCACCGTGCCGGGCTTCATGGGCCTGATCGCGGACGCCGACGAAGCGGTGAGGATCAGCCGCGAGATCGGCTATCCGGTGATGATCAAGGCCAGCGCCGGGGGCGGCGGCAAGGGCATGCGCATCGCCTGGAGCGACGAGGAGGCGCGCGAGGGCTTTCAGGCCTCCAAGAACGAGGCGGCGGCGAGCTTCGGCGACGACCGCATCTTCATCGAGAAATTCATCACCCGGCCCCGCCATATCGAGATCCAGGTGCTGTGCGATGCCCACGGCAACGGAGTGTATCTGGGCGAGCGCGAATGTTCGATCCAGCGGCGCAATCAGAAGGTGATCGAAGAGGCCCCGAGCCCGTTTCTCGACGAGGCCACCCGCAAGGCGATGGGCGAACAGGCGCTGGCGCTGGCCCAGGCGGTGGGCTATGCGAGCGCCGGCACGGTGGAATTCATCGTCGATGGGGAGCGCAATTTCTACTTCCTCGAGATGAACACCCGGCTTCAGGTCGAGCATCCGGTGACCGAGCTCATTACCGGCATCGACCTGGTGGAGCAGATGATTCGCATCGCCGCCGGCGAGAAGCTGCCCTTCGCCCAGAACGACATCCGCCTCGATGGCTGGGCGATCGAAAGCCGGCTTTACGCCGAGGACCCCTACCGCAATTTCCTGCCCTCCACCGGCCGCCTCACCCGCTACCGCCCGCCCGAGGCGGTCGCCGCCGGGCCGCTTGCGGCCAGGGGCAACTGGCTCGAGCCCGCGTCCGAGGGCGACAGGGCCGTACGCAATGACACGGGCGTTTACGAGGGCGGCGAGATATCCATGTATTACGACCCGATGATCGCCAAGCTCTGCGCCTGGGGCCCTGACCGCGCAGCCGCGCTTCAGACCATGCGCGAGGCCCTCGACTCCTTCGAAATCGAAGGGGTCGGCCACAATCTGCCGTTTCTGAGCGCGGTGATGGATCACCCGCGCTTCACCTCGGGCGACATCACCACCGCCTTCATCGCCGAGGAATACCCCGACGGCTTCTCCGGCGTCGAACTGCCCGAGCCGGAACTGCGCCGCGTGGCGGCGGCGGCGGCGGCCATGTACCGGGTGGTGGAGATCCGCCGCGCGCGCATCTCGGGCCGGATGGACAACCACGAGCGCCGGGTGGGCAGCGACTGGGTGGTGTCGCTGGGCGCCGCCGAATTCGCCGTCGCCATCGAGGCCGACCGCACCGGCGCCACGGTGCGATTTGCCGATGGCGAGGAGATGCGCGTGACCTCGGACTGGCAGCCCGGCGCCACGCTCGCGCGCCTTGACGTGGCCGGCGCCCCCCTGGTGCTCAAGGTCGAAAAACGCGCCACCGGCTTTCGCCTGCGCACCCGTGGCGCTGACCTTACCGCCCATGTACGCACCCCCCGTCAGGCCGGGCTGGCCCGGCTGATGCCCGAAAAACTGCCGCCCGATACCTCGCGCCTGCTGCTCTGCCCGATGCCGGGCCTGGTGGTCAGGATCGACGTCGGCGAGGGCGACACGGTCGAGGAAGGCCAGGCGCTGTGCACCATCGAGGCGATGAAGATGGAAAACATCCTGCGCGCCGCCAGGAAGGGGGTGGTGTCGAAGATCAATGTCGCGGCC
>JALWJU010000487.1 GCA_026997055.1 Paracoccaceae bacterium
GATTTCCTCGAAAGCTTCCGTAGCCATTCCACTCCTCCGGCTGACACCCGGGCTAAATAGGCACGCCCGGACCAAAGGTCCAGCCCGCCCCTTTCCAAGCGCGGCGATTTGCGCTAGCCAAGAGGCGAGAACGAACCGGGGGAGTCATGTCAGGCCGCTTTCTCATTACCCTTGCGCTGGGGCTCGGCCTTTCGGCCTGTGCCGACAGCCGGCTGAACCCGCTGAACTGGTTTGCCGCCGGCAAGGAAGACAGTATCGTCCTCGAGCCCAGGGGCGGCTATGGCGACAGCACCGACACGCGCGAACTGATCGCGCGCGTCACCTCGCTGAAGGTCCTGCGCACCCCCGAAGGCGCGATCCTCCAGGTCACCGGCCTGCCGCCGCGGCTGGGATACTGGAGCGCCGAACTGGTGGCTGAAAACGGCGGCAAGCCGGTGGACGGGGTGCTGACCTACAGCTTCCGCATCGCCGAACCGCCGGGCGCCACGCCCCGGGGCGCCCCCAATGCGCGCGAGATCATCGTCGCCACCGCGGTGCCGCAGATACGCCTCGCAGGGGTGCGACAGATCCGCGTGATCGGCGCCAGCAACAGCATGAGCGCGCGCCGCTAGGGGCAGGCATTCCCTCTCGGGAGCTTTAAGCGACCTCGAGGGGGGAGGCGATTTTTCGCAGAAAAATCGGGGCCGGGCCGGTCGCGTCAGGCGCGTCAGGCGCCGCTTTCCGCCGCCTCTTCTCCGGCCGGGATCGCGAGGGTCACCACCCGCTTGCCCCGAGCGCCGAGCGCCAGCTTGCCCTCGCAGAGCGCCACCGCATCCTTGCCGAAGACCTGTGCCCGCCAGCCCCTGAGCGCTGCCACGTCGCGCTTGCCTGCGGCCAGCGCATCGAGATCGGCGGCCGAGGCGATCAGCTTCTGTGCCACCTTTTCCTGCTCGCAGCGCGCCTTGAGCAGCACCCGGAGCAGTTCCGCAAGCGCCGGGTTCACCTGCAGCTTGTCGCGCCCGTTCGATGCCGGGCGGGGCCGGTCCTGCCCGGGAACGGCCAGCCCGGCCTCTATCGCCGCAAGTATCCCTTGGGCAATCTCGCCCTTGCGTGCCTCGCGCAAGAGCAGGCGCATCCGCCCCAGCTCCTTCATGTCGCGCGGACGCGCCGAGGCAAGCTCCATCAGCGCATCGTCCTTGAATACCCGGTTGCGCGGGATGTTGCGCGCTTGCGCATAGGCTTCGCGAAAGCGCGCAAGCTCGCGCACGATGGCGAGGAAAGCGCCGGAATTGCTGCGCGTTTTCAGCCGCTTCCAGGCCTCTTCCGGCTCGATCACATAGGTCTCGGGGCTGGTCAGCGCCTGCATTTCCTCGTCGAGCCAGGAGGCGCGCCCGTTTCTTTCAAGCTCTTCGCGCAGCCACTCGTAGATCCGGCGCAGATGGGTCACGTCGCCGATCGCGTATTTCTTCTGCGCCTCGCTCAGCGGCCGGCGCGACCAGTCGGTAAAGCGCGAGCTCTTGTCCACCTGCGCACGCGCGATCTTGCGCACCAGCGTTTCATAACCCGCCTGATCGCCAAAGCCGCAGACCATCGCCGCCACCTGGGTATCGAACAGGGGCTTCGGGAAGATCCCCGCATCGTGGTAGAAGATCTCGAGATCCTGGCGCGCGGCGTGAAAGACCTTGACCACGCCTTCATCGGCAAACAGCCGGTAGAGCGGGGCGAGCGAAAGCCCCTCGGCCAGCGGGTCCACCAGCACCGCGTCCTGCGCGTCATCCTCGCCGGCCACGGCCATCTGGATGAGGCACAGCTTCGAGTAATAGGTCCGCTCGCGCAGGAATTCGGTGTCAACGGTCACATAGGGAAATTTCGCGGCATGGGCGCAATAGCTCTCTAGCGCCTCGGTTGTGGTAATGGTCTGCATATCAGCTTTCGGTTATTCCCGTTTGCCGCTTGATAGGCGCTCGGGCGCGAAAAGAAAAGGCCCGGCCGTGCGGCGTTTGGCGCTCAGTCGAGCAGGAGCGGGCGGCGCTCGCCGGCAAGGAAGCGCGCGAGCACCGCCGGATAGAGGCGGTGCTCCAGCGGCAGGATGCGCGCGGCGAGGCGCTCGGGCGTGTCGCCGGGCTCGATGGCGACGCGCGCCTGGCCCAGCACCGGGCCGCCGTCGAGCTCGGCCGTGACCTCGTGCACGCTGCATCCGGCCTCGCGCTCGCCCGCCTCGATGGCGCGGCGGTGGGTGTCGAGCCCCTTGTATTTGGGCAGCAGCGAGGGGTGGATATTGAGCATCCGCCCCTGCCAGCGAGCGACGAAATCGCCGCTCAGCACCCGCATGAAGCCGGCAAGGCAGATCACGTCGGGCGCGGCCTGCTCCAGCTTCGCCTGCAGCGCGCGCTCGAAGGCCCGCCGGTCGCCGCCGAAGGCGCGGTGGTCCACTACCGCCGTGGGCACGCCCAGCGCCTCGGCCCTGGCCAGCCCGGCCGCGCCGGGGCGGTTCGAGAGCACGAGGCAGGCCTCGGCGTCGGGCATGTCGGCAAGCGCGCGCACCAGCGCCACCATGTTCGAGCCGCTGCCCGAGATGAGGATGGCGACGCGCTTCACGGGCCTTGCGCCCCCTTCGCGCCTTGCCTCCCCTTCGCGCGTCACAGCAGCCGCCCCGTATAGGAG
>JALWJU010000488.1 GCA_026997055.1 Paracoccaceae bacterium
CCGCCACCAGCAGCATATGGGCCAGGCGCGGATGCACCGGCAGGCGCGCCATCGCCCGGCCGTGATCGGTGATGCGCCCGGCCGCATCCAGCGCCCCGAGCCGCGCCAGAAGCGTGCGCGCCTCGGCCAGAACGCCCGGATTGGGCGGGGTCAGAAAGGCAAGCCCCTGCCCGTCGCCCGCGCCCCAGAGCGCCAGTTCCAGCACCAGCGGGGCGAGGTCGGCCACCTCGATCTCGGCCGGCGGGAAAGGCGCCAGCGCCCCCTCCTGCCCGCGCGTCCAGAGCCGGTAGCACAGGCCCGGCGCCACCCGCCCGGCGCGCCCGCGCCGCTGCTCGGCTTCGGCCTTCGAGACCCTTTCGGTCACCAGCCGGGCCATGCCGCTCGCCGCATCGAATCGCGCCCGGCGCGCAAGCCCCGCATCCACCACCACCCGCACCCCGGGGATGGTCAGCGAGGTCTCGGCGATCGCGGTCGCCAGCACCACCCGCCGCCGCCCCGGTGCGGCCGGGCGCAGGGCCGCCCTCTGGGCCTTGAAGTCGAGCGCGCCGTAGAGCGGCAGGGCCTCGGCGCCGTCGGGCAGGGAGGGGGAGAGCGCCGCGAGCGCACGGCGTATCTCGCCTTCGCCGGGCAGGAATACGAGCACGTCGCCTTCGCTCTCGCCCAGCGCGCGCAGCACGGTCTCGGCCACCAGCGCTTCCAGCCGGGCGCGCTTGTCGGGCGGGCGTTCGAGCCAGCGGGTCTCCACCGCGAAGCTGCGCCCCTCGGAGACCACCACCGGCGCGCCCTCCATGAGTGCCGCCACCGGCTGGGCGTCGAGCGTCGCCGACATCACCAGCAGGCGCAGGTCTTCGCGCAGCGCCCCGCGCGCCTCCCAGCAGAGCGCCAGGCCGAGATCGGCATTGAGGGAGCGTTCGTGAAACTCGTCGAAGATCACCGCACCCACGCCTTCCAGCGAAGGATCGCTCTGCAACATGCGGGTGAGGATGCCCTCGGTCACCACTTCGATCCGCGTCGCCCGGCTCACCCGCGCCTCGCCCCGGATGCGGTAGCCGACCCGCTCTCCCACCGCCTCGCCCAGGCTCTCGGCCATGCGCGCGGCCGCCGCCCGCGCAGCGAGTCGGCGCGGCTCCAGCATCACGATCCGGCCCGCCCCGGCAAGCCCCGCCTCCATCAGCGCCAGCGGCACCCGGGTGGTCTTGCCCGCGCCGGGCGGGGCCATGAGCACCGCGCGCCCCTCGGCGGCAAGCGCTTCGCAGAGCTCGGGCAGCACGGCGTCGATCGGCAATGCGTCTGGCGTGGTCATGGGGCGTTTATCCGGCAGATTGCCTCGATTGGCCAGAGGCGGGCTGGACAAGGCGCGGCTTTGCGGCCATGAAGCCGGAGAGCAGAAAGGGGCCGTCACAGATGGATACCGACGCGCTGAGCCGCCGCATTCTCGCCGGGGAGCGCCGGGCGCTCGCGCGCGCCATTACCCTGGCCGAAAGCGGGCGCGAAGACCACCGGGCCGATGCCGAAGCGCTGCTCGCACGCCTTGCCGGGTCCGGGCGCGAGGCGCTCAGGATCGGCCTTTCGGGCACGCCCGGCGTGGGCAAATCCACCTTTATCGAGGCGCTGGGCCTGCATCTGACCGGCCAGGGCAAGCGGGTGGCGGTGCTGGCGGTGGACCCTTCCTCGGCCCGCTCCGGCGGCTCGATTCTGGGCGACAAGACCCGGATGGGCCGGCTTGCCCGTGAAGAGAATGCATTCATCCGCCCCTCGCCCGCCGGCAGCCAGCTTGGCGGGGTCGCCCGGCGCACGCGCGAGGCGGTGGCGCTCTGCGAGGCGGCGGGCTTTGACGTGGTGATCGTCGAGACCGTGGGCGTGGGGCAATCGGAAACCGCGGTGGCAGAGATGACCGACCTGTTCCTGCTGCTGCTGGCGCCTGCCGGGGGGGACGAGCTGCAGGGCGTCAAGCGCGGGATCATGGAGATCGCCGACATGATCCTGGTGAACAAGGCCGATGGCGAACTCAAAGCCGCTGCCGAGCGCACCCGCACCGATTATGCCAGCGCGCTGATGCTGATGCGCCGGCGGCCGCAGGACCCGGAGGGCTATCCGCTGGCACTTTGCGTATCGGCCCTCACGGGCGAAGGGCTCGAAGAGGCGGTGGCGCGCATGGAAACGCTGGCCGAGTGGCGCCGGGCGCAGGGCTTCTGGCAGGCGCGGCGCGAAGCGCAGGCGCGCCACTGGTTCGAGGAAGAGTTGCGCGCCGGGCTGTCGGCGCTGCTGGAAGCGCCGGAAATCGCGGCCGAGATCGAGCGCCTCGGCGCGGCGGTTGCACGCGGCGAGCGCCCGGCCAGCGCCGCGGCGCGCGAGATATTGGCGCGGCTGGGCGTACGGTAGGTGCAGGAGGTGAGCGCGGGCGGTGGGCAGGTTGCCCATCCCGAGCAGGCCAGCCTCTTGCGGCCCCCCACATGCCTGCGCTAAGGAGCGCGTCAGAAGCGAAACAGCGGAGGCAGCCATGGCAGGCCACTCTAAATGGGCGAATATCCAGCACCGCAAGGGGCGCCAGGACGCGGCGCGCTCGAAGCTGTTTTCGAAGCTCGCCAAGGAGATCACCGTCGCCGCCAAGATGGGCGACCCGGACCCGGACAAGAACCCGC
>JALWJU010000489.1 GCA_026997055.1 Paracoccaceae bacterium
GCGCGCCGCGCTCGCCGCCTGGCTCGAAGCGCGCCGCGCCGCGCTCGGGCTCGACTTCCTCTACCTGACCGGCCCCGACGGCACGCAGGTCTCCGCTCCGCCCATGTCCGGCGTGCCCCGCCCGCGCCACTGGCCGGTGGTGCAGGGCGCGCTCGCCGGCGAACGGCGCGCCGGGATCGACATCTTCTCGCCCGAAGACCTCGCCGCCATATCCCCCGACCTCGCCGAGCGCGCCCGCATCCCGCTGGTGCCCACCGAGGCGGCCGTGCCCACCACGCGCACCGAAGAGGCACGCGGCATGGTCCTGCATGTGGCCGCTCCGGTGGCGGGAAGTCCCGGCGAGGCGTTGGTCGGCGGCGTGCTGCTCAACCGCAACCTCGCCTTCATCGACACGATCAATGATCTCGTCTATCCCGAAGCCAGCCTCACCGAAGGCTCGCGCGGCACCGCCACCCTTTTTCTGGACGATGTGCGCGTCTCCACCAATGTCCGCCTGTTCGAAAATGTCCGCGCCCTTGGCACCCGCGTCTCCGCCGTGGTACGCGCCCGGGTGCTGGGCGAGGGGGCGGTCTGGCTCGACCGCGCCTTCGTGGTCAACGACTGGTACATCTCCGCCTACGAGCCGATCATCGACACCTTCGGCCAGCGCGTCGGCATGCTCTACGTGGGCTTCCTGGACAGTCCCTTCCAGGCCGCCAGAAAACGCACCCTCTGGCTCACCATCGCCGGCTTCCTTGCCGTCGCCGCGTTCTCGGTCCCGGTCTTTCTGCGCTGGACCCGCTCCATCGTCTCCCCGCTCAAGCGCATGGTGGACACGATCAGCGCAGTCGAAAACGGCGATCTGACCGCCCGCACCCGCCTCACCGGCGGCCAATACGAAATCGCCCGTGTCTCGGGCCACCTCGACGGCCTGCTCGACAAGCTCGAGGAGCGTGACGCCCGCCTGCGCGACTGGGCCGGGGAACTGGAACGCCGGGTCGAGGCCCGCACCCGCGCCCTCAAGGAGGCCAACCAGCGCCTCGAGGCCACCACCAAGCAGCTGGTGGTCTCCGAAAAGCTCGCCTCGATCGGCGAAATCACCGCCGGCATCGCCCACGAGATCAACAATCCCGTAGCGGTGATCCAGGGCAATCTCGACGTGATCCGCGAAAGCATGGGCGACAGCGCGGAAGCGCTCGAAACCGAATTCAGCCTGATCTACGAGCAGACCCATGCCATCAACGTGCTGGTGGGCAAGCTCCTGCAATTCGCCCGGCCCGAGGAATATGCCGGCGTGGTCGATTACCATGTGCCCAACGAAGTGGTGCGCGACTGCATCCCGCTGGTCCATCACCTGCTGGCCAAGGTCGATATCCGGCTCGAATGCGACCTCGCCGCCACCCGCCCCGTGGCCATGAACCGCACCGAGCTGCAACAGGTGCTGATCAACCTGATCGTCAACGCCATCCACGCCATGCCCGAGGGCGGCACGCTCACCCTTGCCAGCGCAGACCATGACGACAAGGGTGTGCCCGGTGTCTGCCTCTCGGTGCGCGATACCGGCATCGGCATGACCCCCGAAGTGCTGAAGTCGATCTTCGACCCCTTCTTCACCACCAAGCGCAGCGAAGGCACCGGGCTCGGCCTTTCCATCAGCCACGACCTCATCGCCCGCTCCGGCGGCTGGATCCGCGCCGAAAGCACGCCGGGCAAAGGCACCTGCTTCACCCTCTGGCTGCCGGCGGTAGAAGAGGATGTCTGACCCTTTCATCTTTCGATAAATACTCCCGCCGGAGGCATGATTTCTGCGAAAATCGTGCCGGAGCGAGAGGGCAGGTGCAGCCCTGCAAGATTCGCTCCGAAATATCGCGCTCAGGGAGGCGCGCTGGGCTCGGCAGGGGTGCCAGGGGCAGCGGCCAGCCCCTCTTCCATTTCCCGACGCAGACGCAGGGCGGGGCTTGCCGGGTCCAGCGTCACGTCAGCCTTGCACAGAACCTCTCCCTTTCGCACCGCCCGCTTTACCGTCACACCGGAGGCAAGCCCGATGGGCAGGGCGCCAAGCGCCTGGCTCCTGGGGGCGGGCATCAGGCGGCCCCAGACCGTGTAGCCGCCCTCGCCGTCGAGCACCTCGCCGGGGGCGAGATCGCGCTTGGCCACGGCTACCGCATCGGCGCGCCATTGTTGCGCCTGTCCGGTGGGCTCGCCACGCAGGGCGGCCGAGAGCACCGAGATTCCCAGTTCCATTCCGATCAGGTGAAAGGGCTTGTACATGGCCGCGTACTGGCCGGTCTCATCGGTGGGCAGACCGTATTGGCGAAAGCAGGCAGCGGCGTAGTCGCCCGGCGCCTTCAGCACCACATAGACGCCCCAGCGCAGATCGCGCGCCACCGGCGAGCCGTCGCGGTGGAGGGAGGAGACCACCTCCACCATGCCCTCGCGCGCCAGCACCCCGCCCAGCGCCTCCGGGCGCAGCACCCGGTGCAGGTCGTCCACCCCGGCGGGCGGAAACAGCAGGCCGTCTTCGGGCGCGTCCAGCCCGCAGGCATTGGCTATCGCCGCCATTTCGATCGCCGACTTGGTGCCGTCGAGGAAGGAATTGAACATCTGGCTGTTCATCCCCGCCGCCGCGGCCTCCTCGGCGCTCAGCCCGTAATGC
>JALWJU010000490.1 GCA_026997055.1 Paracoccaceae bacterium
CCCCCATGCCCGCAGGCGGAGCCTCGCGGGATTCGGCGCGCCGTCGGGCGGCTTCCACGGCGGCGGCGAAACTGTCGGCCAGGGCCAGGCGCTCTTCGGACGTCAGGCCGGCAATGGCGGCCACTATCACGTCGCGCCCGACCTCGGCCCGGGCGCTCAGGCGCTGTTTCTGGCGGTCCATCACCGCGCCGAAGGCGGCCGCGTCGAAAGGCTCGCTGCGCAGGATCGCCAGCATCTCCTGCAATTCCTGGAGCAGGGCGGTGCGCTCGGCGCGCCGGGGGCCCAGCGCTTCGCGCAGGTCGCGCAGCATCTGGCGGCGCTTTTCCGGAGGAAAGCCGGCGATGAACGGCCCCAGGCCCAGTTCGCGCAGCAGCCGGGCGGGAGGCATGGCCGACGGCTCGCCGGGCCGGGTCGCGCCGGGCGGGCGCGGACGCTCCACCTGATCCGGCTGCTCCTGTGCCTGGCGGTCGGCCTGACGGTCGGCCTGGCCCGGAGCGTTGCCCATGCCATATCCCGCGCCGGGTCCGCTCCCCGGCCCTGCCCGGCTCAGCCAGCTGCCGATGAATATCCCTGCGATCAGCAGATTGACCGAGAGGGACAGGGCGAGGATCAGCCTCGTCCACAGCCCGGCCCCGGAGCCTCGAGGCGCCTGTGTCTGCATGTCATCCATCCTCCAGAAACACGGAAATGTCGCCGAGGAGCGGCTCGAAATCCTCCAGATCGAAGCCCGTAACGGCATCCGCTCCCATGCCCGCCATCGCTCTTCCCGGCCCCCGCGCCTCCCATGGCCCGGCCTGGTGCAGGATAGACGGATGCGCATAGCCGATCCAGAGCCCGGCGGCCATCGCCGTGGCCAGCCCCGTGGCCAGCCCCCAGCCGCCGGCGGCGCTGTTCAGGACCGCACCGATAACGGCCAGCCACCGCCGGCGCGGCGCGGCGCGCCCGCGGGGAGGCGTCCTTTCGCCCTTCGGCGGCGAAGGCAGCTGCTCCCCGGCATCGGCCAGCACCCGCTCCCACAATGCCCGGCTGGGCATGGGCGCGCTCCGGCGCGCGGCTGCGAACAGCTCGTCCAGCATCGCTTCTCCGGCCTCCTGACGGGGCTTGCCGGCCGGCGGCTTTCCTGCGTCATTCACCATATCCCAGCTCCTCACGTCTTGGCGCCAGCTTCCCCACCAGGGCCCGCTTGCCGCGCGCGGTCAAACTTTCCACCGCCTCCACCGAGATATCGAGAATCCCGGCGATCTCGGGATTCGAAAGCCCCTCGATGTGGCGCAGGATCACCGCCTGGCGCTGCCGCTCCGGCAATTCGGCCAGGGCGGCGATCAGGGCCCGGGCCCTCTCTTCGGCCATCAGCCTCTGGCTGACCGGCGCAGATCCGTCCTCGGGCTCGGCCACCCCCTCCATATCGACGAAGCGGCGCCTGCGCAGCCGGTCGGTGCACAGATTGGCCACCACCCGGTAGAGCCAGGTGGTGACCCTGGCCTCGCCTTCGCGCCAGTCGGGGGCCTGTTTCCACAGGCGCAGCATGGCCTCCTGGGTCACGTCCTCGGCCTCGGCCCGGTCGCCACCCAGCATCCGCATGGCAAATCCCAGCATCCTCGGGGTCAGCCGTGCGGCCAGGGCCACGGCCGCCTGGCGCTCGCCCCTGCCATAGGCGGCCAGCAAGGCTTCGTCGGAAATCTCGCGCCCCGTGTCCAATGCCCTGTCCAATATCCCTTTCACCCCCCCGGCCTACAGGAAGCCCGCTGTCCCTGGCAAGGCGGGGGCGGGCACATCGCCCGGCCCGCCTCCTGCTGCCGTCCGCCTGCGGTCCGGCCGCCCCGGTCCCGGCCCCGGTCCCGGCCCTGTCCCCGCGATATCAGGGCCGGGGCCGCGCCGGGGCAGCGGGACGGCCGGGCGGCCCGGCGAGCAATTCCTCGCGGGAAAGCGCCCCGTCGCCATCGGCATCGAGCCCCAGCAGGCGGCTCATGCGAGCCGGACGCGGCTGCATTTCCGCCGGCGAGAGCAGACAATCGCCATCCGCATCGCGCCGCAGCAGCAGGCCCTGGACCATCCAGGCGATGCGGGCCTCTGCCCTGGCGGCGCGGACAGGTGGGGCGGAGGGGGGGCGGCTGCCTTCGCCCCCGCGCGCGGGCCTGCGCTCGGCCATGCGCGCGGCCATGCGGGCGCGGAGCGAGGCTTCCAGCTCGCCCCTGTCCAGCAGGCCGTCGCCATTGGCATCGGCGGTGGCGAAACGCTGCTGCGCATGGGCGGCGAGTTCCTCCGGCGAAAGAGTGCCGCTGGCATCGGTGTCGATCTCGTCGAAATCCGCCAGCAGCTTGCGCAGGCGCGCGGGCAGGGCTGCGCCTTCTGCCTCCGCAGCTGTCGCCGCGCCCGGAGTCGGCGCCGCCCCGCCCTCGGTCCCGCCCTGCGCGGCGGCCTCGGCCATGCCCGGCCCCGCCAGCAGCGCCAGGGCCAGGGCGAGCGGGAGCGCCGCGAAGATCCCCTTCCTTTCCTGTCCGTGCGGCCGTTCGCGCATCCGCTCCCATCCGTGCTCCTGTATCCGTTCGTGCGTCATCTGTTCATGCGCCCGCTCATGCGTCTGTCTGTACATCGAAAAACTCCTGTTCAGGCTGTTTCAGGTTATGATC
>JALWJU010000491.1 GCA_026997055.1 Paracoccaceae bacterium
GCCCCGGCCACGTCTTCGTACTGAAAGCAGCCGACCCGATCCAGCTGCGCCTCCTCGAGCCAGTCGAGCAGGTATTCGAACTCGGCCTCGCTCTCGCCGGGATAGCCGACGATGAAGGTCGAGCGCAGGGCGATCTCGGGGCAGATCTCGCGCCAGGCGGCGATTTCCTCGAGCACCCGCGCCGAGGCCGCCGGGCGCGCCATGCGCCTGAGCACGTCCGGGTGCGCGTGCTGGAAGGGGATGTCGAGATAGGGCAGCACCAGCCCCTCGGCCATCAGCGGCACCAGGTCGCGCACATGCGGGTAAGGATAGACGTAATGCAGCCTCACCCACGCGCCGAGCCCGCCCAGTTCGCGCGCAAGGCTCAGGATCGGCGCCTTTTCGGGGCGGTCTTTCCAGTCGGTCCCGTAGGCGGAACTGTCCTGGCTGATCACCAGCAGTTCGCGCACCCCGCTCTCGACCAGCCTTTCGGCCTCGCGCAGCACTGCCCGCTGCGGGCGCGAAGCGAGCGGGCCGCGCAGGTCGGGGATGATGCAGAAGCGGCACTTGTGATTGCAGCCCTCGGAGATCTTGAGATAGGCATAATGGCGCGGGGTCAGGCGCAGACCCGAGGCCGGCAGCAGGTCCGTGAACGGGTCCGGGTCCGGCGGCAGCGCCGCGTGCACCGCATCCAGCACCGCCTCGTATTGGTGCGGGCCGGTCACCGCCAGCACCCTGGGATGCGCGCCGGTGATGTATTCGGGCTCGGCGCCGAGGCAGCCGGTCACGATCACGCGGCCGTTCTCGGCCAGCGCCTCGCCGATTGCCGCGAGGCTCTCCGCCTTGGCGCTGTCGAGAAAGCCGCAGGTATTGACGATCACCACCCCGGCGCCGGCGTAATCGGGCGAGATCGCATAGCCCTCGGCGGCAAGGCGGGTGAGGATGCGCTCGCTGTCCACCAGCGCCTTGGGGCAGCCAAGGCTGACCATGCCCACGCGCGGGCGGTCGGTGCGGGCCATGCGGGCCGTGCGGGCAGTGCGGGCGGCCTCATCCAGGCGGGCGCGGGCGCGGTCGGGGCGCAGGTCGGGCGGGTTCTGGCTCATGCCCCCTCTTGGCGCGATTTTGCCGCCTTGTGAAGGGGCCGCCCCCCGCCGGCCCTTGCCAAGGCGCGAAAACAGGCAGATATTCGCCCCGCACCGCAAAGCGCGCGACTTCAGGGGTAGCCCAGGGGGTAGTCATGGCCACCACGCAACAGACCAGCTTCGACATCATCGTCATCGGCGCCGGCCCCGCCGGGCTCGGCTTTGCCCGGGCGCTGGAGGGCGCGGGGCTCGAGATCGCCCTGGTCGAGACCCAGAGCGAAGAAGTGCTGGCCTGCCCGCCCGAGGACGGGCGCGACATCGCGCTGACCCATACTTCGGAGGCGATCATGCGCGAAGCCGGCATGTGGGCGCATATCCCCGCCGATCAGGTCGGCACGATCCGCGACGCCAGGGTGCTCAACGGCACCTCGCCCTTCGCCCTGCATTTCGCCGCGCAGAAGGCGGGCGCCGACTATCTCGGCCGCATCGTGCCGAACCACCTGATCCGCCGCGCCGCCTACGAGGTGGTGCGCGGCCAGCAAGGCATCAGCCTGCTCACCGAAAGCGAAGTGGTGGATGTGGCCACCGACCCCATGCGCGGCCGCGTCACCCTGAAGGACGGGCGCGAACTCGACGCCGCCCTGATCGTCGCCGCCGACAGCCGCTTTTCCGCGACCCGGCGCAGGATGGGCATCGCCGCCGACAGCACCGATTTCGGCCGTACCGTGATCGTCTGCGAGATGAGCCACGAGCGCAGCCACGAAGACACCGCCTATGAGTGCTTTCACTACGACCGGACGCTGGCGATCCTGCCCATGTACGGGCTGAAAAGCTCGGTCGTGGTCACCCTGCCCACGGCGCGCGCCGGCGAGGTGATGGCGATGGCGCCCGAGGCCTTTGCCGCCGACATCGCCGCGCGATTCGACATGCGGCTGGGGCGGATGGAACTGGTCACCGAGCGCCACGCCTACCCGCTGGTGGGGGTGCTCGCGCGCCGCTTCGCCGCCACCCGCTTCGCGCTGATCGGCGATGCGGCGGTGGGGATGCACCCGGTCACCGCGCATGGCTACAATCTCGGCCTGTCGGGCGCCGCCCTGCTCGCCGGCGAGTTGCGCAAGGCGCAGAGCACCGGGCGCGAGATCGGCGACATGGCCGCGCTCGGCGCCTACGAGACCGCCCACCGCCGCGCGGTGCTGCCGCTCTATCACGGCACCAATGCGCTGGTGCGCCTGTTCACCGACGACCGTCCGCCGGCGCGCTTCCTGCGCGATGCGGCGCTCAGGCTCGGAAACTTCCTGCCGCCGGTGAAATCGCGCATCCTGCGCCAGCTGACCCATATCGAGAGCCACGCCCGTCAGCCCTGAGCGCGGCACACCGCCTCCCCCACAGGCCCCGGCGCCCCTCTCGGCCCGGCCCCGATTTTTCTGCGAAAAATCGCCGCCCCGCCGCTCTCAGCGTTTGCGGTCGCGCCGGGACGACATCGGCTGAAAGGCCACCCCCACATGCGCCTCGCAATAGGGCTTGCCCTGCTGCACCGGCAGGCCGCAGAACCAGAATTCCTCGG
>JALWJU010000492.1:0-338 GCA_026997055.1 Paracoccaceae bacterium
CGGATCCCGCCCTGCCGCGGATCCCGTCCGCCGCCGGCTCCGAGCGGCCGGACATGCCCGCGGGCGGCGCGATTTTTCCGCACAAGCCGCATTCCCCGGGCCGGAGGGGCGCCGCCTGCGGCAGGGTGCAGATTCCCCTTGCCTTGCCCTTCCTTGCGGCCTATACGGCCCATTCCATGCGCGGCCGGCCCACGGCATGCCGAGTCGCGCCCATACCGACCCCAAGTTCAAGGAGACGGAAATGCCCAAGATGAAGACGAAATCGAGCTGCAAGAAGCGGTTCAAGGTGACGGCATCGGGCCGGATCAAGTCGGCTCAGGCCGGCCAGCGCCACGGGG
>JALWJU010000492.1:348-2618 GCA_026997055.1 Paracoccaceae bacterium
GTTCATCCGCAACGCACGCGGCACCACCACGCTGTCGAAGCCTGACGAGAAGATCGTCAAGCCGATGATGCCCTATTCGCGCTGAGGAGATACCGACATGCCCCGTAGCACACCCGGTCCCGTCACCCACGCCCGCCACAAGAAGGTCGTCAAGGCCGCCAAGGGCTATTACGGCCGCCGCAAGAATACCTTCAAGGTCGCGCGTCAGGCCGTTGACAAGGCCAACCAATACGCCACCCGCGACCGCAAGCAGCGCAAGCGCAATTTCCGCGCGCTCTGGATCCAGCGCATCAATGCCGCCGTGCGCGCCCGCGATGCCGGGCTGACCTATTCGCGTTTCATCAACGGGCTCGGCAAGGCCGGGATCGAGGTGGACCGCAAGGTGCTGGCCGATCTCGCCGTAAACGAGCCGGAGGCCTTTGACAGCATCGTCGATCGGGCCAGGGCCGCCCTGGCCGAGTGATCCGCATACGGCTCACCGATCCGGACCGGGCGCGGACACGCAAGCAGCTTCAAGGCCGCCGGGCCCCGCGCCGGCGGCCTTCGTGCGGGTCTGCGCGCCGTGGCGTCGTCCGGGCGGTGTAATGCCTGATCGGACGGATATGCGCGGACAGGCAAGGCGGACAGGCAAGGAAGATGCGCGGGATCGAAACAGACGGGACGGGATACGCATGAGCGGGGACCGAGGCGGCAAGGACGCCGGGGCAGGGCCTGCCGCACCTGCCGCGCCTGCCGCGGAATGGCGCAATTTCTACGGCCGGTTGCGCGGCAAGGGGCTGCGCGCGGCGCAGCGCGCCTATCTCGAAGAGGACCTGCCCCGCCTCTCGCCGGGGCCGGTTTCACGCGAAGAGAACCCGGCGCGCGAGAAGCTGGATATCGGTGCGCGGTTCGGCGGGCGCCCGCTCTGGCTGGAGGTCGGCTTCGGCGGGGGGGAGCATCTGGTGGCGCTGGCGGCGGCACATCCGGAGGTGGCGTTCATTGGATGCGAACCCTATCTGAACGGGGTGGCGATGCTGCTGGGCAAGCTGCGGGAGAGACCGCTGGAAAACCTGACGGTCTATCCGGGAGACGTGCGCGACCTGTTTGATGTCCTGCCGGAAGGGTCGGTGGCGCGCACCTATCTGCTCTATCCGGACCCCTGGCCGAAGCGGCGCCATCACCGGCGGAGATTCGTCACTCCGGGATATCTGCAGGAGCTGTACCGGGTCATGCTGCCCGGGGCGGAATTGCGGCTGGCAACCGACATCGCCGATTATGTACGCCAGGCGCTCGAAGAGGTGCCAAGGGCAGGCTTCGAATGGCTCGCCGGCTCCGCGCGCGACTGGCGCGAGCCCTGGGAAGGCTGGGTTTCCACACGTTATGAGCAGAAGGCCCTGCGTGAGGGCCGGGTGGCGCATTACCTGCGGTTTCGCCGGCGGTAGCCGGGCATTTGCCGCGCATGGCTCCGGCGGCGGGGGCGCAGGGGGCGGATTGTGACCTTCGCGGAGAATCGTGCCTCCGGCGGGGATATTTGGGGAAGTGTGAGGGTCAGGCCAGGGCGGGGCGGCGCTGCTGGTCCACGAGCAGGTCGGTCACCATGGCTCCGATCCACATGCACAGCAGCGCCAGCCAGGCGGTGCCGGCGAGGATCGAGCCGCCGGTGACGCCATTGCCGATGGCGCATCCCCCCGCCAGCATCCCGCCGAAGCCCATCAGCGCCGCGCCGCTCATGGCCCGGCGCATGTTGCTCTCGCCGTCAAAGCCCTGGAAGCGGAATTCGCGCCGATAGACCGACATGGCGAACGAGCCGATCACCACGCCGGGCACCAGCCCTATGTCGAAATTGAGCGCCGGGTGTTCGCTCAGGAAGAACATCAGCGTATTGGCGCTGGGGCCGGTGAAGGACGCGGACATGACCGAGACCGGCTCGAAGCTCACCTGTGCCAGCGCGTAGGTGAGCACCCAGCCCAGCGCCACCGAGAAGCCCACGCCCGAGGCAAAGACCAGCCGGCCCGGCGTCATGTGGTTGCGCCGGGCGATATGGATCGCCAGCACCGACATGGCGAGGCCCAGGGCAAGCCCGCTCCAGTCGGGCAGCGAGAGCATGTCGGTCAGCGAGACATTGCGCCCGCCGGGCGTGGTCCAGAGCGCGGCGAGGCGGTCGCGCAGGGGCTGAAGCAGCCCGTGCAGGCTCATCTGCGCAAAGACCGCAAAGACCAGCCCCGAGACCACCGAGCGCAGGTTGCCGGTGGCCGCCAGCGTCAGGAGCCGCCCCGAACAGCCGCGCGAGA
>JALWJU010000493.1 GCA_026997055.1 Paracoccaceae bacterium
CCGCGGGCTGATCACGAGCGCCGAACTCGCGGAACTGCGCAGGATCGTGGCCGCGCGGAAAGACCGCTGGAGGTGATGGCATGAGCGGGAAGGGGAACAAGCTCACCGCCTCGGAAATCGCCGACCGGATGGAGGACGCCGCCCGCACCCTGCGCCGCCTGCCTGACCCGCCGGGTTCCGGCCCGAAAGGCTATGGTCGCTCCTGGCCCGAATACGTGCACGAGGCGAAACACGCCTATGGCTATCACGAGGCCCGCCTGCGGGTGCGACCCTCGTCCCGCGACATCGCCCAGATGGAGGAATGCTTCGACTGGTTGCGCCTTGTTGCGCCCGAGGACGCCCGGATCATCTGGATGCGGGCCGAGGGCCGCCGCTGGCGCGAGGTGTGCATCGAGGCCGGCTGCGTGCGCCAGACCGCCTGGCGGCGTTGGGTGGCGGCGCTGGCGACGATCGCAAGGCGGGCAGGTCGAAGAGAAGGGCCGTGATGGTGCCTCTTGACAGGAGTGGTACACTTTACATTGCGAACATCCCGAAGCGTTGCCATGGAAAGGGGAGCGAACTAGTCGGGACGACTGGGAGGAGATAAAAGTGGCGGTTCACGCTAAGGAAGCAGCAAAATATCTCGCGAAACTGAGTGGATACCAATTATCCAACTTGGAGCTTCAAAAGATGATCTACTTGGCCGACATGGCGTTTACCGGCTCGCATAAGGAGCGGCTTGTCGATGAAAGCTTTGAGGCTTGGGATTACGGACCTGTTCTTCCAACAGTCTATCATTCATGCAAGGCTTTTGGGGCAAACCCGGTCCAAAATGTTTTTTGGGGGGTTTCTGACATTGAAGGTACGGAAGAAGCAGAAGCTTTGAAGACTGCTTACGAGGCTCTCAAAGACATGACCCCGGGACAACTCGTTCAGAATACACATTGGTCTGGGGGAGCATGGTACAAACGGTACTCTCCTGGGGCAAAAGGCATCAAGATAACAACTGAAGACATGATCGAAGAATATGAGCGCAGGGTCAGAAAAAACGACGGCTGAGTTGAAGGAACGAAGTGCCCTGAAACTACCCAAGTCCGCACGGGGAGAAGACAGGCTAGCGGAGAATATCTCCCGGCTTGAATATGACCTTGAATCCGAACGAGATGGGAGACGCGAAGAAAGGTTTATTTGGATTTGCGCTTTGGTGGTTGCATTTGATGCGATTATCGTTCCTCAAGTCGGGTTTGCCTTCACGGGTATTTTCCTTTTTGAGATCGTCGTTCTGGTATTCCTCGCTGAGCATCTTGGTGTTGATCGAGCAGTACAGTTGATGAGCTGGCTGGCTGCGCGCCTTGCGAGAAAAACCGATGATCCGTGACAGCTCAAACATGTTGACAACCGAAAACGATCCACCCGAAAATGGGCCGTGGATAGGGTAGTGTACTTCGACCAACATCGCCACTATCAGGGGTTTCCGCGCCTTGCCGGGCTATTCCCATCCACCCGGCGCTGGGCGTGGTTCGCTTTGCAAAACCCGTCGAACTTTGGGCGCGACATTTTCGGGTGTTTCGTGGCAGAAAACGGATAGGCTCGAAGAAGCCTGCCCTCCTCAAGCCGCGTCATACCCCCCGCCCTGGGTCCTCCCGGGCCGAGATCGTATGCGGGGGGGCTTGGCGCGGCATTTCGCCAGCGACAGGGTGTTGTTTTGGGTGCGCAGTCCGGGTGCGCACCTGCCGATCAGGGGCAAGAAAACCCCGTATTTACCGAGAGTTGAAAGGATTTCACCAAGTGCGCACCTGCGCACCCGGGTGCGCACTCGGGTTCGCAGGTGCGCACCTCAAGCAGATCCGGGTGCGCACCCACGCGAATACCGCCTCCCTGTTGGCAACTCCGGCCCCGCCATCGCGCGGGGCCGTTTCTTTTCGAGGACAGGCAAACGCAAGGAACGAACGTGAAGATCACGATGACGCCGGTGGGCGACCTCACCCCCTATGCCGGGAATGCCCGCACCCACACGGAAGCCCAGATCGCGCAGATTGCGGCCTCTATCCAGGAATTCGGGTTTACCAACCCGATCCTGGCGGGCAGCGACGGGGTGATTATCGCTGGCCACGGCCGGCTGCTGGCGGCCGAGAGGCTCGGCATGGATAAAGTCCCGGTCATCACGCTGGACCACTTGAGTGAGGCCCAGCGCCGGGCCTTGGTCATCGCCGACAACAGGATCGCCGAGAATGCGGGCTGGGACGAGGAACTGCTGCGGGCCGAGCTGGCCGCCCTGCAGGAGATGGACTTCGACCTCGACCTTGTCGGGTTCTCGGACGAGGAATTGGACGAGCTGCTCGACGGGCTGGGGGATGAGGACGAACCCTCAGGCGACATTGCCCCCGCCCCGGTGCCCGAGCCCCCTGAAGATCCGGTCACCCGGGTCGGCGATCTCTGGCTTCTGGGCAACCACCGCCTGCTCTGCGGCGACAGCACCAGCCCGAAGGACGTCGAGCGGCTGATGAACGGCAAGACCGCCGCGTTGTTCTCGACCGACCCGCCCTACCTGGTCGACTACACCGGCGCCGGTCGTCCGAATGACACGGGAAAGGACTGGTCCGACCTCTACCGCGAGGTCGACATCAAGG
>JALWJU010000494.1 GCA_026997055.1 Paracoccaceae bacterium
CATAGGGATCGACCCCCGGCACGCGCGCCTCCAGCATGTAGATGCCCGGCGATTGCTCTCCCAGCGCCTCCCGCATCGGCAGCAGGGTGGTCACTTCGCGGTTCAGCTCGGTCTGAAGCGTGCCGGTGCCCGACCAGATCTCGCTGGCCATTTCCTGCGAAAGCCCCTCAATCTCCCAGGGCTGCATCGGGCTGGCCAGATACTGCCGGCGGAAGGCCTCGATCAGGTTGCGGTCGCTCATCCGGTAGAGCGCAAGCGCGACCTCGGAGGCATTCACCCCCACCAGCGGAATGCTCGGCGTCCCCGTGGCCGGCAATACATAGGCACGGCCCGGGAACCACACTGCCGGGGAGCGGTCGCGCACATAGGCGTTGAGCGTGACGGGCCTGGCGAGCTTCTCGCCGCTGGCCGCCGGCAGGCCGGCGCGCAGGGTCAGCCGGTAGCGCTGTCCGTGGGTCACGCCGGAGATGCAGAGCGCCCGCCCGGAGGCCTCGACCGCCAGCCCGGAAGCATCGCTCTGCACATAGGGGGCGTAGTCCATGCCCGCCTCCAGCAGCGCCTCGCTGAATTCGGCGCAGATACGCGGCTCGGCGCTGTCGGCCTCCACCCGGTGGTCGATCACCCGGAAGCCGTATTTGCCGATCGCCCTGTCCAGCGCCTCGGCGATGTCATCGCGCGGGGCCAGCTGCTGCGCAAGCCGGTAGGCCGGGATCGCCAGCCGCCCGCGTCCGCGCGCCTCCAGCCCCTTGCCCAGCAACTCCAGGAGACCGGCCCGCTGCGGCGGCAAGGAAGTGCGCAGATAGCCGTTGACCGCCGCGCGCACGGCCTGATCGAGGTAGCGCCGCCGGGCCTCTTCATCCTCGGTCTGCCAGGCCAGGGCCAGGGACAGGCGCGCATATTCGGCCCAATCCGAAGGGCTGTCGCCGAGCACCACCGCCCCGCCGGCAAGGCGCATCGCCCTGGACAGGTTCGCCGCAGCCTCGGCCTCGCGCCGGGCCTCGCGCAGCGCGGTCAGGTCCCAGCCGCCCACCACATGCTCATGGGCAAGCTGCGCCACCTGGAGCCTGGCCGCTTCGAAATCGCTTTCATCAAGGAAGCCGAGCTCACGCTCACGGCCGGGGGCCTGGGCCAGATAGGCCGGGTCGGTAGCCAGAATCTCACCCGACCAGGCCCCGGCAAAGGCGATTCTCTCGCCCACGCCGCTCTTCAGGAAACAGGCATTCTTGCCGGTGTTGAAGGTATAGGCCCGGCAGGCCGAATCGCCGAGGCACATGGCTTCGCAGGCTTCCAGTGAAGTATCGAGCAGGCTGCGGATATCGGCGCCGTAAAAGTCGGTATTGTACCAGAGCAGAACCCGGCGCTCGGGCACCGCCTCTTCCGCCTCCGCCAACATATTGAAGCTTAATACAAAAAACAAAAATGTAAAAATCAGCCGCATTGGAGCCTCCCTTTGCGTCCCTCGCATCATGCTGGCACAGGAGCCCTCCCAAGGCAATGGCGCGGCGCTGTTAATCCCCTGTTTACCTCGCTCGGCCATGATCGGCGCAGGAGTTTGGAGAACCCGGATGAGCATTGAAGAACTGCTGGCGGCCGAACGCCGCGCCCGCATGGCGGCCGAAAGGCTGCTGCAACAGAAACAGCAAGAGCTGTTCGAGGCCAATCGCATGCTGGCCTCCCATGCCCGAAACCTGAGCGAGGAGATCGTGGAAACCCGCGGCGAGGTGGAGGAAGTCAGGGAGGAAAACAGCCAGGTCAAGGCCAATCTCGAAAAGGTCACCAAGGAAGTGGTGATCGCCAAGCGCCGGCTCTGGGACTCGATCGAGACGATACGGGACGGGTTCGCCGTCTTTGACCGGGATTCACGCCTGGTCATCGCCAACTCCGCCTATCTGGCGCCGTTCGACGGACTCGAATGCATGGCGCCGGGGATCCGCTACCACGATATCGTGCAGATCCTGCTCGAGGAGGGGATCGTCGATATCGGCGACACCCCGCGCCATGCCTGGCGCGACGAGATGCTGTCACGCTGGTCCTCGCCGCAGATAGAGCCCAAGGTGATCAAGTTCTGGGACGGCACCTATGTGCGCCTCGTGGACCGGCGCGGCGAGGGCGGCGATACCGTCTCCATGGGGCTCAACATCACCGAATCCGTGCGCTACGAGCGTGAGCTGAAAGATGCCCGCGACCGCGCCGAGGCCGCCAGCCGGGCCAAGAGCGCCTTCCTCGCCAACATGAGCCACGAACTGCGCACCCCGATGAACGGTGTGGTCGGCATGGCCGATCTGCTGGCCGAGACCGAACTGGATGACGAGCAGAAACTGTTCGTCGATACGATCCGCAGCTCCGGCACGGCGCTCCTGACGATCATCAATGACGTGCTCGACTATTCCAAGATGGAAGCCGCGAGGCTGACGTTGAACAAGGCGCCCTTCTGCCTGGAAAGCACCATTCTCGACATCATCACCCTGCTGCAGCCGACCATCCAGGAAAAGCAGCTCCAGCTGGTGCTGGATTACGACATGTTCCTGCCGACCATGTTCGAGGGCGACCAGCTGCGCCTGCGCCAGGTGCTGACCAACCTGATCGGCAACGCGGTGAAATTCACCGAAAAAGGCCATGTGCTGGTGCGCGTCGTCGGCCTGCCGGTGGAGCCGGGAACGACCCAGCGCATCCACATCACCGTGGAGGATACCGGCATCGGCATCCCGGCCGACAAGCTCGGGCACATCTTCGGAGAGTTCAACCAGGTCGAAGACGAACGCAACCGCAAGTTCGAAGGCACCGGCCTGGGGCTGGCGATCTCGAAACAGCTGGTCGAGCTGATGGGCGGCGAAATCTGGGTGGAGAGCGAAGAGAATGTCGGCTCCTGCTTCGGGATGCACGTCACCCTGCCGGTGGTCGAGCAGCTGGAGGAGCCCGACCTCCCCGCCTGGCTGAAACGCGCGGCGGTGGCAATGGCCGACGACCTGCACCGCGACATCCTCGAAAAGCGCCTGATCGCCCTCGGCCTCGAAGTCCATGCCAGCGGCGCCTGCGAAGGCTTTGCCGAACAGGCCATGCAGGCAGACGTGGTATTCATCGACATGTCGAAAGCCTGCAGGAACGGGCTCGACATGGCCCGGGCCCTGCGCGCCGAAGGGCTGCGTGCGCCGCTGGTACAGATCGTGACGCCCGGCACCCAGCTGCACGAGGCAGAAGGGGTATTCGACTTTCAGGTGAACAAGCCCCTGATGCGCCCCAGGCTGGTGGAATTGCTCCGGGGCCTGCCCGAGCCGCAGCCCGAGCCTGCACCCGAAGCCGTGGGCGAGATCGACGCCGAACCGAACCGACCCGCCGAACCGGCCGCCGATCCCACCCCCGTATTCGGATCGGTTCGGAGGACGTCCCGGACAGGGCCAGCCATCTCCGCCCCCCGAGCGACGACACCGGCACCGGCAGAGCCGGAACCGGTGGAGGAGCCGAGCGCCACGGCAGTTCCGATGGAGCCGGCCGAACCGGCATCCCCTACCGGAATACGACCACGGGCCATGCGGGTGCTGGCAGCGGAGGACAACAAGGTCAATCGGCTGGTCTTTTCCAAGCTGGTCAAGGCACTGGATATCGAATTGCAATTCGCCACCAACGGACGCGAGGCCCTGGCTGCATTCACCGAGTTCAGGCCGGATCTGGTCTTCATGGACATATCCATGCCGGAGATGGACGGCAAGGAGGCCACCCGCAGGATCCGCGCCCTGGAAGCCGAACAGGGACTTGCCCGCACCCGAATCGTCGCCCTGACCGCCCATGCGATGACCGGCGACGACAAAGAAATCATGGCCCACGGGCTGGATGCGCATCTGACCAAACCGCTGAAGAAACCCGCCATCCTGGCCGAGATCGAGGCGGCCTGCCCCCCGAACGCACGCCCGCCGCTGCCCGCACCGGAGGCGCAGGCCGGATAACGCGCCAGGCGCAGACCCGTCTTCCGAGTCGGTCCGGGCGCATCCGGGCCGGCCCCCTTTCTCCCCCTTGAGCAAGGCCCGGCACGCCTGGATCGGCCCTGCGGCTCCCGCCCCGCCTTTGTCTCTTGTCCCGCAGGAAACCGACCCGGAAGAGCGCCCCGGATCTGCCCGCTCCGGCAATTTGCAGGCGGAAGATTTTGCGAAATTTCTTCGCCGAGCGCGGTTGACTCATCTGTGTGGCGTCCTTATTTCGGCGTTGTTAGCACTCCCGCCAGGTGAGTGCCAAATCCGAGATACGAGAAACACGAAGCTGAGGAGCCTCAAAGATGGCATTTACTCCCTTGCATGACCGCGTGGTGGTTCGTCGCGTGGAAAGCGACGAGAAGACCGCGGGCGGGCTGATCATTCCGGACACCGCCAAAGAAAAGCCGGCCGAGGGCATCGTCATTGCCGTAGGCGCTGGCGCACGTGACGAAAAGGGCGAGCGCATCCCCATGGATGTGAAAGAAGGCGACAAGGTGCTGTTCGGCAAATGGTCCGGCACCGAAGTGACGCTGGACGGCGAAGAGCTTCTGATCATGAAGGAAAGCGACATCATGGGCATCATCGCCTGATCGCACCTCCTCGCAAGCAATCCGAATCCAAACAATCCAGGAGCAAGCAAACATGGCTGCTAAGGACGTGAAATTCGACATCGACGCCCGCAATCGCATGCTGGCCGGTGTCAACATTCTGGCGGATGCCGTCAAGGTCACCCTGGGCCCCAAGGGCCGCAACGTGGTGATCGACAAGAGCTTCGGCGCCCCGCGCATCACCAAGGACGGCGTTTCCGTCGCCAAGGAAATCGAGCTTGAGGACAAGTTCGAGAACATGGGCGCGCAAATGGTGAAGGAAGTCGCCTCGCGCACCAATGACGAGGCCGGCGACGGCACCACCACCGCCACCGTGCTGGCCCAGGCGATCGTGCGCGAAGGGCTCAAGCAGGTCGCGGCGGGGCTCAACCCGATGGACCTCAAGCGCGGCATCGACCTTGCCACCGACAAGGTGGTCGAGGCCATCAAGGCCGCTTCGCGCGAAGTCAAGGACAGCGACGAGGTCGCCCAGGTCGGCACCATCTCGGCCAATGGCGAAGAGGAAATCGGCCGCCAGATCGCCGATGCGATGCAGAAGGTCGGCAATGAGGGCGTCATCACCGTCGAGGAGAACAAGGGCCTCGAGACCGAGACCGTCGTGGTCGAGGGGATGCAGTTCGACCGCGGCTATCTCAGCCCCTATTTCGTCACCAATGCCGACAAGATGACCGCGGAACTGGAGGACTGCCTGATCCTCCTGCACGAGAAGAAGCTGTCGAACCTGCAGCCGATGGTACCGCTGCTCGAGTCGGTGATCCAGTCCTCGAAGCCGCTGCTGATCATCGCCGAGGATGTCGAGGGCGAGGCGCTGGCCACCCTGGTGGTCAACAAGCTGCGCGGCGGGCTCAAGATCGCCGCGGTCAAGGCCCCCGGCTTCGGCGACCGCCGCAAGGCCATGCTGCAGGACATCGCCATCCTGACCGGCGGCCAGGTGATCAGCGAAGACCTGGGCATGAAGCTCGAAAACGTCACCATCGACATGCTGGGCACCGCCCGCAAGGTCGAGATCACCAAGGACGAGACCACCATCGTTGACGGTGCCGGTGACAAGGCCGAGATCGAAGCCCGCGTGGCCCAGATCCGCCAGCAGATCGAGGAGACCACTTCCGATTACGACCGTGAAAAGCTGCAGGAGCGGCTGGCCAAGCTCGCCGGCGGCGTCGCCGTGATCCGCGTCGGCGGCATGACCGAAGTCGAGGTCAAGGAGCGCAAGGACCGCGTGGACGACGCGCTCAACGCCACCCGTGCCGCGGTGCAGGAGGGCGTGGTCGTCGGCGGCGGCGTCGCTCTGGTCCAGGCAGCCAAGGCTCTGGACGACATCCAGGGCGAAAATGCCGACCAGAATGCCGGCATCGCCATCGTGCGCCGCGCCATCGAGGCGCCGCTGCGCCAGATCGCCGAGAATGCCGGCGTTGACGGTGCCGTGGTCGCCGGCAAGGTGCGCGAGAGCGATGACGCCAATTTCGGCTTCAACGCCCAGACCGAGGAATATGGCGACATGTTCGCCTTCGGCGTGATCGACCCGGCCAAGGTGGTGCGTACCGCGCTGGAAGACGCCGCTTCGGTCGCCGGCCTGCTGATCACCACCGAGGCGATGATCGCCGACAAGCCGCAGAAGGAAAGCGCCGGTGGCGCTCCCGACATGGGCGGCATGGGCGGCATGGGCGGCATGATGTAAGCCTCCAGTCGCCAGACTGCCACGAGGCACGGACCAGGGGTCGCCCGCCGGGCGGCCCCTTTTCGCTCGTGGTGCCGGGCACCCGCGCGGATCCGCGATCTGGCGAGTCTTGCACGCCTCTGCGGCGGACACTTGCGTCACTTGGCAAAGATACCCTTGAATTCCAGTATCTTGCGCCTAGATACCCTGCAGAAGTCTCTGAAATCGGATCGCCTTCGCGCCATTCGTTTTCAGGCGATTGTCATGCGCGATCCGTTTCGGGGCACCCCGATACAGCAGAAAGGATCACACACATGACACGCAAGACAAGCTGGAAGACCCCGCTCCTGGCCCTGGCCCTGGCGGGCCTTTCCCTGCCCGCCCTCGCCCAGGATGGAGCCACGGCACTGGCCGATACCTCCACTGAGGCCAACGAGGCCGCCCGCAACGAAGCGCTGCAGCAGAGCGATACGGTGCTGGCCGACGCCCTCGCGGCACTGGAAGAAACCGCCAATGCCCTCAAGGCGCTCGAGGCGGACAAACCCGACGAAGCCACGGCGGCGCTGGAACGGGCGATCGGCAAGCTCGAAGTCACCCTGGCCGCCAATCCGGGCCTTGCCCTGGCGCCGGTCAATGTCGCCAGTTCCATCACCGACATCCAGGCCAGCCCTTCCGAAATTACCGCCCTGCGCCAGGAGGCACTGCGCCTGATGAAGGACCACCAGCTGCAACTGGCCCGGCGCCTGGTCACGGGCCTGGCCAGCGAGGTAACCATCTCGACCACCTATCTGCCGCTGGGCACCTATCCGCTGGCGCTGAAATCTGCCGCCGCGCTGATCGCCGGCGGTGATACCGAGACGGCAATCGCCGTGCTGGGCAATGCCCTGGATACGCTGGTGGTGATCGACACCGCCCTGCCCCTGCCTCTGCTCACTGCCGGCATGCTGATCGACGAGGCCAGGAAACTGAGCGAAAAGCCCGACCGCAGCGATGAGGAAAATGCCCGGCTCGGTGCGCTTCTGGATGCCATAGAAGCCCAGGTAGCCAAGGGCGAAGCACTCGAATACGGGGGGGCCGGGGCATTCGACGATATTCGCGCCGAGCTTGAAGTCGTACGCGCCGCGACCAGCGACGGCGGCTCCGGGGAAGGGCTGCTTGACAAGCTGAAGGCGCTGTTCGGCAAGGTCGGGCGCGACCACGCCGCCGCCGCGCAGTAACCCCACGGGCAGGGCCGCGCCAGACGGGTAGAGGTCATGCGCGGCCATCCGCCCGGTGCTCCGATACAGGCGACAGGGCGCTCGCAATCATCGCGTCCTGCGCCTATCTTCGAGCCATGAAGCGCTTTCTGCATATCCTTTCCGCCCTGCTGGTGCTGCTGCCGGCCCCGATTCAGGCCCGGAGCGAGAGCCTCGCAGCGCCCCGGGCGCCGGGGGACGGCGCGAGCGAATGCGTGATACTGCTGCACGGGCTGGCGCGCACGCCCGGTTCGATGCGCATCATGGAAGAGGCCCTGCGTCGCGCCGGCTACCGGGTGGTCAACCGCGGCTATCGCTCCACCGAAGCGCCGATCGAGGTGCTGGTCGAGGAGGCCCTGCCCCCGGCACTGGCCGAGTGCGGCCAGGATCGCACACATTTCGTCACCCATTCCATGGGCGGTATCCTGGTGCGGGTCTGGCTGCACGAGAACCGTCCTGCAAAGCTCGGCCGCGTGGTCATGCTCGCTCCCCCCAACAAGGGCAGCGAAATCGTCGATGCCCTTGGCGATCTCGGCCCGTTCCAATGGCTGAACGGCCCGGCCGGGATCGAGCTGGGGACCGGCCCCGAGGACACGCCCGCCCGGGCCGGCAGCGCACACTACGAACTGGGAATCATCGCCGGCAATCGCAGCCTGAATCCGCTCTTCTCCTCCCTGATCGAAGGAGAGGATGACGGAAAGGTATCGGTGGAATCGACCAGGATCGCCGGGATGCGCGACCATATCGTCCTGCCGGTCACCCATACCTTCATGATGGACAATCCCCTGGTCATCGCCGAGGTGATCGAATTCCTCCGGGAGGGCAGGTTCGACCATGGCCTCACCTATGGCAAGGCCCTCGAGCGCCTGGCCCGGCAGGTGGCCGCGGATTCGGGGCTTCTGGAGCCACTGGCCGGCCCGGGCAATCCAGGCGAACCGAATGACAACCGGAACGCGGACGAATAATTCCTCCACCATCCGCTTTGCCCCTTGCAAACCCCTGCCGGGAGCGTTAAATCCCGCCTGTCCGCGCACTGGTAGCTCAGCTGGATAGAGTACCTGACTACGAATCAGGGGGTCGGGGGTTCGAATCCTCCCCAGTGCGCCACTATTCTCCGGCTCATCGCCCGGCCTGCCTGTCCTCCGCCCGGATTCAGCCAGCCTCGTCCGGCCCACCCCGGACAGCGGCTCTCCGAGCCACCGCTTTCATGGCCTGAAATACGCACATAGCGCCGGCTATCAGCCTTCCTTGCTCTCCTCGGCCCCGCCGGGAAGCGGCAGCACCCCGTGCTGGCGAAACAGCGCCTTGAGATCCGCCTCGACCCGAGCACCCAGGTGGCTGATCACCTCGGAGGCGGCGATATTGCCCATGCGGGCGCAGGTCTCCAGGTCGTGGCCCTCGACAAGCCCCCAGAGGAAAGCCCCGGCAAAGAGATCGCCGGCGCCGGTGGCGTCCACCACCCGGGTCGGCACTGCCGGTACATGCCAGCGCCTGCCCTCGGCCAGCACATGGCAGCCATGCTCGCTTTCGGTGGCAATGACGATTTCCACCTCGGCCGCGGCGGCCTCGAGCGCCGCCTCGAAGCTGCCCGCGCCCTCATACATGGCCTCTATCTCGGCTCGGTTGGCAAACAGCAGATCCACGTCTTCCTTCAGCATCCGGGCGAAGGCATCGCGGTGGCGTGAAATGCAGAACGGATCCGAAAGCGTGATCGCCACGCGCCCGCCCGCGCCCTTGCAGGCGGCGATGGCCCTGGCGAAGGCCTCGTGGCTTTCGGGACCGTCGAAGCGGTAGCCCTCGAGGAAGATCCACTCGGCATCGGCCACCTGAGCTTCGTCGATATCCGAAGGCGCCAGGTGCTCGGTCACGCCGAGATAGGTATTCATCGAGCGCTCGCCGTCGGGCGTGACCAGGACGATGCAGCGGCCGGTCTCGGCCTCGGTATCGGCGGGTGCAAGGGGGGTTTCGTAAACCGCGCCCTGGGCGCGCAGGTCATGGGCGAAGATGGCGCCGAGCTGGTCGTCCTTGACCTTGCCCACATAGGCGGCGCGACCGCCCAGGCGCGCAAACCCGGCGATGGTATTGGCCGCCGAGCCGCCCGACATCTCGGTGGAAGGGCCGACCCGGTCGTAGAGGCGGACCGCCTGCTCGCGGTCGATCAGCTGCATGATCCCCTTTTCTATCCCGTGTTCGGCGAGGAAGGAGTCGGGCGCATGGGTCAGCACATCGACCAGGGCGTTGCCGATGCCGACAAGCTGGAATTTCTTGGTCACAGGTTCTTGTCCTCGTAGTGGCAGAGATCGCGGATCAGGCAGGCTGAGCATTTCGGCTTGCGGGCGGTGCAGGTATAGCGGCCGTGCAGGATCAGCCAGTGATGGGCGTGGCGCTGGTAGGGGGCGGGCACGTTATCCTCGATGGCCCGCTCCACGGCGCCGACATCCTTGCCAGGGCAGATGCCGGTGCGGTTGCCGACGCGGAAGATATGCGTGTCCACCGCCTGGGCGGGCAGGCCCCACCAGATATTGAGCACCACATTGGCGGTCTTGCGCCCGACCCCGGGGAGCGCGGTGAGCGCGGCGCGCGAAGAGGGGACTTCGCCGCCGTAATCATCGACCAGGATTTCGGCCATGCGGATGATGTTTTTCGCCTTGTTGCGATAAAGGCCGATGGTGCGGATATGCTCGATCAGCCCGGCTTCGCCCAGCGCCAGCATCTTTTCGGGCGTGTCGGCGATGGGCCATAGGGCGCGGGTGGCCTTGTTGACCCCCGCATCGGTGGCCTGGGCCGAGAGGGTGACGGCGACCAGCAGCGTATAGGCATTGGTGTGTTCGAGTTCGCCCCTGGGCTCGGGATCGGCCGCGTGAAAGCGGCGGAAGACCTCCGAGATCGTCGCGTAACCCATCTGTGCCGCCGGTTTCTGCGCCATGCGCCCTCTATCGGCCAGGGGCGCGCGCATGGCAAGGCAAAAGGCGCAGGATTCGGGTCGCAAAAGGCGCCCCGGGCTGGCATTGTGCGCCGGAAGGAGGGCGCATGGCCGAAACCGCGGACGAAACGGAGCAAAGCTACCACGCAGAGCTGATCCGCCGGGCGATCGAGGCGATCGACGCGGCCGGCGGCGCGCCGCTGTCGCTGGAAGCGCTGGCGGCAAGGATGCGGATGAGCCCGGCGCATTTCCAGCGCCTGTTTTCGCGCTGGGCCGGGGTCAGCCCCAAGCGCTTCCAGCAATACCTGACGCTCGGCCATGCCAAGGCGCTGCTGGAGGCGCGATTCACCACGCTGGAAGCGGCGCAGTCGCTGGGGCTTTCGGGCACCGGGCGGCTGCATGACCTGTTCATCCGCTGGGAGGCGATGAGCCCCGGCGCATATGCGCGCAAGGGCGCGGGGCTCGAGATCGCCACCGGCACCTTTGACAGCCCCTTCGGCCCGGTCGTGGCCATGGGCACCGCGCGCGGCCTGTGCGGGCTGGCCTTCGCCGCCGAGATGGGCGAGGAAGCGGCACGGGCCGACCTTGCCGCGCGCTGGCCCGAGGCACGCTTTCGCCGC
>JALWJU010000495.1 GCA_026997055.1 Paracoccaceae bacterium
GTCCCGGCGCGGCCCCGGCGCCGCCCCGGCGGAAGGGTCAGCCTTCGCCTTGCGTCACGTCCTTGCCGTGCCGGTCTTGCGCTTCGCCGGCCCCGGCGGCCCCGGCGGCTCTGGCCGTCCTGGCGCGGCTTTCCATGAATTCGTCGAACTCCGCCTGGTCCCGGGCCGCGCGCAGGCGTTCGAGAAAGGCTTCGAACTCCTTCTGCTCGCGCTCCAGCCGCTCCAGCGTCCGGGCCTTGTAGGCGTCAAAGGCGGTGTTGCCCGAGGCGCGGAAACCGCGAGGGGCGTGCGCGCCGCGGGGCCGTTCCTGGCCGCTGCTGCACTGGGAAAACAGGCGCTTGCTCCAGATCATGTAGGCGAGGAGAGCCAGGCCCAGGGGCCAGAAGAAGATGAAGCCGAGGACCATGGCGGCGATCCATGCGCCCTTGCCGCGCTCGTCCAGCCAGGATTCGGCGGCGGAGGGCCAGGTTGCGAGAGAGTTCATGTCTGCTGTCTCCGGTCAGGGTGGATGTGAACGGTTTTTACATTACCGATCTGGGGAGGGCGGCGGGGAAGGTCAAGGGGCGATGTAAAACTTTTTTACATTTTGTGTTTGCCCTGCGGGCAATGGCTCCCGGACCCGGGCGCCCGGCCGCCCCCGCATGATCGACCTCGCATGGCCGTCCCCGCCCGGCCCCGCATGGCCGATCCGCAGGCGGCCCGGCGGGCGATCCGGTATGCCGGGTTGCCGGTGCCGGGATGTGCTGGTGCCGGGGCCGGCCTGCCGCCGCCGGTCGCCCGCGACCGCTTCCGCCAGACCCCCGCTGCGCCGCTCAGCGGCCGCGGATGCGCGGGTCGAGCGCGTCGCGCAGCCCGTCGCCGATATAGTTCACGCTGAGCACGGTGAGCGAGATCGCCAGCCCCGGCCAGATCACCCGCTCGGGGTTCAGGGTCATGAAATTGGTGCTGTCCGACAGAAGCCGCCCCCAGGTGGGGAAGTCCGAGGGAAAGCCGAGGCCCAGGAAGCTGATCGCGCTTTCGGTGATGATCGCGGTGGCGATCCCCAGCGTCGCCGAGACCATGATGGGCGAGAGCACGTTGGGCAGGATGTGGCGCAGGATCATCCGGTGCGGAGGCGTGCCGATCGAGCGCGCGGCGAGGACGAATTCCTGCTCCTTGAGGCTCAGCACGTCGCCGCGCACGATCCGCGCCGTGTGCATCCAGGAAGTGATGCCGATGACGAAGACCACGAGGATGAAGATCCCCTTTTCCGGGCCGAAGGCGGCGCGCAGCGGGTCGCGAAACAGCATGATGATGACCAGCAGCAGCGGCAGGATCGGCAGCGCCAGGAACAGGTCGGTAAGGCGCATGAGCGGCGAATCCAGCCGCTTGAAATAGCCCGCGAGCACGCCGACCAGGGTGCCCAGAAACAGCGACAGCGCCATCGCCGTCACCCCCACCAGCAGCGAGACCCGCCCGCCTGCCAGCACCTGGGCGAAGGTATCGCGCCCCAGCTGGTCGGTGCCGAAGGGATGGGCCAGCGAAGGCCCCTGGTTCTTGGCGCGGATGTCGATCTTGTTGGGCGGGATGTCCCAGAGCATCGGGCCGAAGATCACCAGGAAGCAGATGAAGACGAAGAAGGCCATGCCGATCATCGCGCCGCGATGGGAGCGGAACTGGGCCCAGACATCGGCCCATTGCGAGCGGGGCTTTTCTGCGGCTCTTGCGGCGTCAGTCATAGCGGATCCTCGGGTCGAGTATGCCGTAGAGAATGTCGGCGATCAGGTTGGCCAGCACGATCAGCACCGCGAAGATGAAGGTCAGCGTCTGCACCAGCGGCGCATCGCCCCCCTGGATGCCGATGATCAGCAGCTGGCCGATTCCGTTCACCTTGAACACCTGCTCGGTGATGATCGCCCCGCCGAAGACCGAAGGCACGCCCAGCGCGATCACCGTCACCACCGGGATCAGCGAATTCCTGAGCACATGCACGAGCAGCACGGTGCGCTCCTTCATCCCCTTGGCGCGGGCGGTGCGTACATAGTCCATGTTGAGATTGTCGAGCATGGAGGCGCGCATGAAGCGGCTGATCTGGGCGGTGGTCTGCAGCGCCAGCACCATCACCGGCAGCACCATCTGCTTGAGCTGAAGGACGAAGGTATCCCAGTCCACCACCTCGAGCGTGGTGTCGTAGATCGACGGAAACCAGCCCAGCTGCACCGAGAAGATGACGATCACCAGCACCCCGGAGAAGAACGGCGGCACCGAGAAACCGACCATGGAGACGAAGGTGCCGGCCTGGTCGAACCAGGAATATTGCCGGTAGGCGGAGATCACGCCGATCGGAATGGCGATGAGGATCCCCACCACATAGGACATCCCCACGACCCAGAGCGTCTGCGGCAGGCGCTCCACGATCAGGTCCACCACCGGCGAGCGGGTCACATAGGAGACCACCCGCAGGCGGTCTTCGCAATTGAAGGAACAGGTGCCCATCCACTGATCCCAGATGTTGAGCGGCTCGTTGATGAAGAACTGCTTGCACCACATCAGGTAGCGCCAGTACATCGGCTCGCCGAGGCCAAGGCTCTGGCGGATCTTCTC
>JALWJU010000496.1 GCA_026997055.1 Paracoccaceae bacterium
TCGGTTCACCCCTCAATCCCTGCCCACGCTGCATGCGCTCAAGGCCTATCTCGATGCGCATCCCGGCGAGGTCTTCGTCCTGGAAGGGCATACCGATTCCGACGGCTCCGAGGCCCTGAATCAGGACCTCTCCGAGCGCCGCGCGGCCACGGTGCTGCGCTGGCTGGCCGAGAACGGTACCGATATCTCCAATATCCGCGCCGTGGGGATGGGCGAGACGGCTCCCGTGGCCAGCAATGCCACCCGCGCAGGCAAGGCGCTCAACCGCCGGGTCGTGCTGCGCCGGGCCGATGGGCGTGAAATCCCGGGTGCGCCGGGGGGTAATTGAGGCCCGTGCTCGGGGGCGATCGCCGCGTATCGCGCCCGGGCGCTCCGCTCATCCGGGAGCGAAGGGACGCCGCCGGCCGGCATGTCCGCTCCCGCGGCCCGCGAAATGCCCGGATCCGCCTGTCGGCGATGGCGTGCGGTGCATCAGGAGCCGCCGCCAAACAGAGCCGCGCGGCGCCTTTCGTCAAGCCTCTCTGCGCTGCTCAGGTCGAAGACCGGGCCGGGGCAGGTATCTGCGCCGATCCGCGCCTTGGCGATCTTGCCGGTGGCGGTGCGGGGGAATTCGGGCACATAGGCGAGGTAGCGCGGGCGCTTGAAGGGGGCCAGGCGGTCCGCGGCGTGGGCACGCAGCGCCGCAGGCGGTAAGTCGTCCATCGTCGCCCCCTCGGCGAGCTTCACCAGCACCATGACCTCTTCGCGCCTCAGCGGGTCGGGCACGGCGATGGCGGCGGCCTCGGCCACTTCGGGGGCTTCGCAGAGGGCCGCTTCCACCTCGCTCGCCGAGATATTCTCGCCCGCGCGCTTGATCATGTCCTTGAGGCGCCCGACGATGCGGTGATAGCCGTCTTCGTCCTTGACGAACAGATCGCCCGTGCGCAGCCAGGCGCCGTCGAAGGCGGCGCGGTTGGCGTCGGGGCGCTTGTAATAGCCCAGCATGATGGCGCGCCCGCGTATCTGCAGCTCTCCCGGCGTGCCGGGGGGGCATTCGCGCCCTTCCTCGTCCACCACCCGGGTTTCGCGAAAGGGCGCTGCCACGCCGCAGGTGGCCTGCTCGAGCTTGCCCTGGGCATCGACCGGGCAGATCAGGGCCGGGCCGACCTCGGTCATGCCGAAGCTGTCGCGCGCGATCAGGCCGAAGCGGCGCTCGGCCTCGGCGCGCGCGGCGGGGCGCCAGCCGAAGGCATGGACGAATTTCAGCGGCAGGTCGCCGTCGTCCGGCCGGGGCGGCACCGCCTTCAGGATCGGCTCGGGCAGGACGCAGTATTCGGCGCGGGTTTCGCGGATCCAGCCCAGAAACCGGCTCAGCGACATCTTCGAAGCGATGATCGCCCGCGCGCCGATGCTCATGGCCGAGAGGAACGACCACTGCCCGTCCATGTAGAAGAACGGCGCCCAGAAGAACAGCCGCGCGCAGCCGCGCGCGCGGTGCAAGAGCCCGATGGAGTGGCCGAGCAGCAGCCAGTAATCCTGGCTGAGCATGCAGCCCTTGGGAAAGCCGGTGGTGCCGGAAGTATATTGCAGGCTGGCAAGGTCGGTGGCGGCGACCGGGTAGGGCGGCTCGAACATTTCCAGCGGCCCGCCCTCCTCGAGCGCGCCGGCATCGGCGCCGTCCACCACGATCGGGTCGGCCAGCGCCTCGGGGCGGCGCGCCATCGCCTCGAAGGCGGGCAGGAAGTCGCGCCCGATGATCAGCGCCTCGGCATCGGACTGGTCGAGGATGAAGTCGAGCTCCTTGCCGCCATAGGCGGTGTTGACCGGCACGATCACCGCGCCGAGCTTCATCAGCGCAAACCATACCAGCAGCGCCGCCGGGCCGTTGGGCAGCATCACCGCCACATGCGCCCCCTTGCGGTGGCCGCGCGCGAGCAGGCTGGCGGCGATGCGGTTCGAGCGTGTGTGAAGCTCGCGATAGCTCAGCGTCAGGCCCAGCTGGAAGAAGTCGGCCGCCACCGCATTGCCGTGGCGCTTTGCGGCGCGCGCGGCGAAGGCGCCGAGATTTTCGGGCATTTCCAGCGCCGCCAGTTCGCCTGCCAGGGCCTCGATCTCGGCGCGGCCGGGATGGTCGGTCATGGCGTCTCCTCCCCTTCCCCTTCGGCCAGCGGCGGGCGGCTGTCCTCGACCGAGCGGATCATCCGGTACATGTGCCCGGCCAGCGCCATGGCGTCGGCGCGCGGCAGGTCGAGCGCGCGCTGGTAGGCCTCCATCTCGACCCGCACGCCCAGCGGCGGGTGGGCGGCGATGCGCTCGGCGGCGGTCAGGGCGCGCGCCATGAGGTCGTCCGCCGCCACCACCTCGTTGATCAGGAACATCTCGCGGGCGCGCGCGGCGGGGATCATCTCGCCCAGCAGCAGAAGCTCCATCGCCGCCACATGCGGGATCAGCTTGCCCAGCGCCAGCGCGCCGCCCGCGCCGCCCATGCCATAGGCGATCTCGGGCAGGCCGAAGCGCGCCTCGGGCACCGCATAGCGGATGTCGGTGAGCAGCGTCATGTAGACGAAGCCCTGGCCGAGGCAGGCGCCGTTGATCGC
>JALWJU010000497.1 GCA_026997055.1 Paracoccaceae bacterium
CAGCGCGGCGGTGGACGCCTACCGCATGAACGTGCCGTTCAAACCCTGACCCATCCTTTCGTTCCCGCCCGGATGGCCAGCGGGAGCACGAACTTCCCGCGAAAATCGCGGCGCCGCCTCCGCTCAGACCGGCGCCGGCGGCCTGGTACAGGACATGGCATAGTTCACCGACAGGTCGCGCTCGGACAGCGACCACTGCCAGCGCAGCGGGTCGAAAACGAATCCGGTACGGTTCATTATCTGCAGCCCGGCCTGCTCCAGGTCACGGGCCAGTTCGTCCGGGGTGATGAACTTGCGCCATTCATGGGTGCCACGCGGCAGCCAGCGCATCACCCGCTCGGCACCGATGATGGCCACCGCATAGCTCTTGAGGTTGCGGTTGATGGTCGAGACCAGCAGCAGCCCGCCGGGCCTGAGCAGCTTCCGGCACGAGGTCAGGAAGGCGAGCGGATCGGCCACATGCTCGACGATCTCCATCGCCAGCACCACGTCGAACTGCTCGCCCGTCGCTTCCAGCGCCTCGGCGGTCGCATGGCGGTAGTCGATCGCGAGCCCGACCTGCTCGGCATGGAGCCGCGCCACCGGGATATTGCCCTCGGCGGCATCCGCCCCCACCACATCGGCCCCGAGCCGGGCCATGGGCTCGCTCAACAGCCCGCCGCCGCAGCCGATATCCAGCAGGCGCAGCCCCTCGAACGGGCGCCCGCGCTCCCGGTCGCGCCCGAAATGCCCGGCGATCTCACGCACGATGAATTCGAGCCGCACCGGATTCATCATGTGCAGCGGCTTGAATTTCCCCTCCGGGTCCCACCACTCGGCGGCCATGGCCTCGAACTTGGCGACTTCGCCGGCGTCGATACTGGTCTGCATTGCGCTCTCTTTTCGCATGGCGATAGGTTTCGCAGCGATATATAGGTCAGATATGGACCGGGTGTCAGACAAAAACAGGCCGCGCGGCAAACTTTATCCGCCGATTCGCCCCTACAGCCAGCAGATGCTGGATGTGGGCGATGGCCACATGATCTATCTCGAGGAAAGCGGCAACCCGCAGGGCATCCCGGTGGTGGTGTTTCACGGCGGGCCCGGCGGCGGCTCCAGCCCCTCCATGCGCCGCTTCTTCGACCCGGAAGCCTACCGGATCATCCTGTTCGACCAGCGCGGCTGCGGCAATTCGCTCCCGCATGCGGTGGTGCGCGACAACACCACCTGGCACCTGATCCAGGACATCGAACATATCCGCGAGACCCTGCATATCGACCGCTGGATCGTCTTCGGCGGCTCCTGGGGGGCGACGCTGGCGCTGGTCTATGCCCAGACCCACCCGCGCGCGGTGGCCTATCTGGCCCTGCGCGGGGTGTTCCTGGCGACCCGCGCCGAGCTTGACTGGTTCTATGGCGGCGGAGCGGGGCGGTTCTTCCCGGAACTGTGGCAGAACTTCACCCGCCTGATTCCCGAAGAAGAGCATGACGACCTGATCAAGGCTTATCACAAGCGATTGTTCTCCAAGGATAAAACCGAACAGGCCCTCTATGCCAAGGCCTGGGCCGGCTGGGAAAACGCGCTCGCCTCGATCGACAATCCGGCGCGGCCCATCGACATGCCCGGCGATTATGCCCTGGCCTTTGCCAAGATCGAGAATCACTACTTCACCCACGGCGCCTTTCTCGAACGCGACGGGCAGATACTGGACGACATGTTCCGCATTGCCCATATCCCCGGCACCATCGTGCAGGGGCGCTTCGACATGATCTGCCCGCCCGCCGCCGCCCACAGCCTGCACCGGCGCTGGCCCTCGAGCGAGCTCAGGATGGTCCACAAGGCCGGCCACGCCCTCTCCGAGCCCGGCATCGCCGCCGAACTGGTCCAGCTGATGGACAAGCTCAAGCGCCAGCGCGATACGCTCGGCCTGTAGTTGCGCAGATGCGCCCTTGCGCACGGCGCCGATTCCTCCTATATCAGCCTCGACAGCGGCGCTTCGGCTTCCACCCCCGAGGCTCCACCGGAGAGTTTCACGGGCCGCGCGCCCGTTTTTTTGTGCCCGCCCGCCGGGCCGGAGACAACCGACATGAGCGACCTGATCGCCAGGACGAGTATCGACCGCCGCCTTGCCGACATCGTGCGGCCGGTGGTGGAGGGCATGGGCTATGAGCTTGTGCGCCTGCGCCTGTCGGGCGGCAGGAAGCCGGTCTTGCAGGTCATGGCCGAGCGCCCCGGCGGCGGCATCGAGGTGGACGACTGCGCCGAGATCTCCACCGCGCTCAGCGCCGTGCTCGACGTGGAAGACCCGATCGAGGGCAATTACACGCTCGAAGTCTCCTCCCCCGGCATCGACCGCCCGCTGACCCGGCTCGCCGATTTCGACGCCTGGAAGGGCTATCTCGCCAGGCTGGAGACCGAGCAGCTGATCGACGGGCGCAAGCGCTTCAAGGGGGTGCTTGAGGGCATCGAGGGCGACGAGGTGCTGATCGCCATCGAAGAGGGCACGATCGGGCTGAAATTCGACTGGCTGGCCGATGCCCGGCTGGTGCTGACCGACGAGCTGATCCGCGACATGCTGCGC
>JALWJU010000498.1 GCA_026997055.1 Paracoccaceae bacterium
CCTCGCTCGGGTCGGGATTGGCGCGCAGCAGGGCCTCGGCGGCCATGATCATCCCCGGCGTGCAGAAGCCGCACTGGGTGCCGAGATGCTCGTGGAAGGCGCGCTGGAGGGCCGAGAGCCGGCCGCCCCGCGCCTGCCCCTCGATGGTCTCGACCGCGCAGCCATCCGCCGCCACGGCAAGGGTGATGCAGGAGAGCCGCGCCACCCCGTCGATCAGCACCGTGCAGGCGCCGCATTCGCCGCCGTCGCAGCCCATCTTGGTGCCGGTCAGGGCGAGCCGCTCGCGCAGGTAATCGACCAGCAGAAGGCTGTCCGGCACGAGGTCCTCGACCTCGCGGCCATTGACCTTGAACTTGATGATCCGGCTCATCGGCGCTACTCCCTGTTCTGCGCGGTTTCTTGACGGATAAAGCAATAAACCGGTACCATTATACTGAAAAGCGGAAAAGGGTATAGACTTTTCATGGGCCAGCCATCGCACGACACCCGGGACGACACGCCGGAAATCCGCCGGGCCACGGAGGATGACCTCGCCGCCGTGGTGCGGCTCGATGCGCGGGTGACCGGCCAGGCCAAGCCCGATTACTGGGCCGACATCTTCGAGCGTTTCGGCACCCGGCGTCAGGACAAGCGGTTCTTTCTGCTGGCCGACAGCGGCGGGAGGCTGGCCGGGCTCATCGCCGGCGAGGTGCGCGGCTGGGAATTCGGCTCGGAGCCCTGCGGCTGGGTCTTTGCCGTCTCGGTGGACCCGGAGCGGCGCGAACAGCATATCGGCGAGGCCCTGTTTCGCGAGATCTGCGCTCGCTTTCGCGCTGCCGGGGTCAGCAAGGTGCGCAACATGGTGCGCCGCGACGACCGGCTGCTGATGTCCTTCTTCCGCTCCGAAGGCATGGTCGCCGGACCCTATATCCAGCTGGAGCTAGACCTGGACGACGCCCCGTAACCGCCTGCAAGGAGCACGCTTTGCAAAAATCCAGCCGCCTCGCCATCCTCGCCCTGATCGAGCTGGCCGCCAACCCGGACCGGCCGATCTCGACCGCCGAAATCGGCGAGAAATACCGCGTCTCGGCGCATCACCTCGCCAAGGTCCTGCTGACATTGGGGCGCGCGGGGCTGGTACAGTCGATCCGGGGCGTGGGCGGGGGCTATTCCTTTACCGGCAATGCGCGGCGGGTAACGCTTTATGACATCATCAACCTGTTCGAGGATACCGAGGTGAAGTGCCGCCTTGCGGACCCGTCAGAGGCCAACCCGGAGGAATGGGCGCTCTTTGACGTGACCAAGGAAATCAACGACATCGCCAATGCCACCTATGGCTCGATCACGCTGGCTACCATGCTGATGCAGATCGAGAAGCGCAAGAAGGCGCAGGAGCGCCGCGCCGGGGTGGCGGCGAAGTAATCTGGCAGGGTTTTCGCCGGGCCTGCGCCCTGGCGAGCGGGGCGAGGGGCGCTGCCCCTCGCGCTCCCCGGAGTATTTGCGCCAAGATGAAGGAGAAACTTGATTTTGGTATTTTGGTATTGTAATACTTGTTTAGAAAAAAGGACCGCGACATGATGTTTTCACGCCGTACCGCGCAGCTGTTGCACGAAGATCACCGGGCCACGATCGAGGTGATCGAGGGGCTGGACGACCTGCTCGCCCGCGCCCGCAGGAAGGCGCCGGATGTGACCGATGCGCGGGTTCAGAAGGTGCTTGAGGCCGCGTCCGGCGCCATTCAGGAAGAGATCGACGGCCACTTTGCCTTTGAGGAAAACGAGCTTTTCACCCGGCTCGAGGAAATGGGCGACGTGGCGATCGGCGAGCATCTGCGCGGCGAGCATGCGGCGCTCCTGCCGCTGGGCCGGCAGGTGGCGGAGATGGCCCGCGCGGCGCTGGGCAAGGGATTCAGTTCGCAGAGCTGGGGGCAGTTTCGCGCTCTGGCCGGGGAGCTGATCGAGCGGATGCTGATGCATATCCAGAAGGAAGAAATGGCGCTGCTGCCTGCGCTCGACGATCTGCTGGACGATGACGAGGACATGGCGCTTTCCACGCTATATGCCGGCAGCCATTGAGGAAATCATGCACGATATCAGACCCTTGACGGCCGAAGATCTGGAAGCGGTCATTGCTCTGGACAAGGCGGCGACGGGCACCTCCCGGCGCGGGTATTTCGAAAAGCGTCTGGCGGCGGCGACCAGCCGGCCAGGGGATTACGTCTATTCGGGGCTCGAGGAAGGGGGCGCGCTGGTGGGCTTTGCCTTTGCCAAGCTGGTCAGCGGCGAATTCGGCAAGCCCGGCGCCAGCGCGGCGCTGGATGCGATCGGGGTGGATCCGGCTCATGGGCGAAAGGGCTACGGGCAGGCGCTGCTGGGTGACGTGGCGCGGGTGCTCGCGGGCAAGGGGGTGGCGACGCTTTCGAGCCAGATCGAGTGGGGCAGCCCGATGGCCGGGTTTCTGGCCAGGGTCGGCTTTGCCCTCGCGCCGCGGCTGGTCCTGACCCGCACCACCGAGCCGATGGCCCAGGAGCTGGAGGGCGAGCGCGAGGATCAGTGGGATGCGGAGCCGGATTACTCCTCG
>JALWJU010000499.1 GCA_026997055.1 Paracoccaceae bacterium
GCAGGCCGGGAGGGGCGGGAGAGGCGGGCGCGGCGCTTCTGACAGGCAGGGATTTCGCCGGGCTCCGGCCCCGGCGACCGGGCGATTTTTCTGCGAAAAATCGCCTCCCGCGGCGCGGCCGCGCGGCCCGGCTCAGGCCTCGACCAGCTCGCACTCGATCGCCTCCATGGTCAGTTCGAGGCTGTGGATGTCCCATGTATCCACCACGTCGCATTCATAGCTGAGATTTACCGGGAGCGGCGGTGCCGGTGCCTCGCCGCCGCAGGCCAGCGTCGCCTTCATCAGCGCCTGATCGCCCTTGAGCGAATTCTTGCGGATATCGCAGCCGGTGGCCTGGCGGATCGCCAGTTCGGCCTTGGCAAGGACCTCGCTGCGCCTTGGCAGCATTTCGCGCGAGATACGGTAAACCTCCACCTTGTTGTCGCGCCGATAGACGGCGAAGCGGGAACCGCCGATTTCGACCATGGTCCCCTCCGCCCCCATGAATGCGACCGACGGGCTGTCGCAGGCAGACAGCCCGGCACATAGCAGCGCCAGGAGTGCTTTACGGTGCAAGTGCGATCCTCCCCTTTGCCCACAGGATATCTTGCAATGGTTAACAAAATGTTAGGGATACAGGCCCATGAACTCCGCGCCGTCAGGCAGGCGGATTTTCGCCCTGAACAGGCGCAAGAACGCAGGAATAGCACTCGTTCGCCCGGAATCCTTCCGCTGGAAGTTTTCTTTTCCGACTCGCTTCAATGCCCTGCACGCATCCGGGGGAAGATCCGCCGGACTGCGCGTGGGAGATCAATGGGGCCTGCCCCTGACGCCGGATGCCGGCCGTTCCTGCCTGCGACATCCTGCCAGGGTGCATATGGGGACGAACAGCCTAAATACATTCACAATCTTGAATATGATCCAAGCGGAGACAGCAATGAACATCCAACGCCCGGCGGACAAGTACACGCCGATCTACTTCCTCGCCTCGGTCGGGGCCGGTGGCCTCACCGTCACCTTCTTCATGTACCTCCTGTTCTGGGTACCGCACCCGGGCCGCGCGGTGCCGGTATTCGAGGACATCACGACGGCCTTCAGCGGCGGTTCCGCCGCCCTGAAGGCAGCCATCCTCCTGGCCATGGCGGGCATCGCCCTGTTTACCTTTCTCAACCTCAAGTACCTGTTCTGGAACCTCTCGGCCTACAGGGCCTTCCGCGCCACCGAAGCCTTCAGAACCCTGCGCGAATCAAACGCCGAGACCACCCTGCTGGCCATGCCTCTGGCCCTGGCCATGTCGATCAACGCCCTGTTCATCGCCGGGCTGGTCTTCGTCCCCGGGCTGTGGAGCGCGGTCGAATATCTCTTTCCCTTCGCCATGGCGGCATTCCTTGCAATCGGCGTGATTGCCCTGTCGGTCATCGGCGATTTCCTGGGCCGGGTGCTGTCCAAAGGCGGGGTGTTCGACGTCACCGCCAACAATTCCTTCACCCAGCTGGTGCCGGTCTTCGCCCTGGCCATGATCGCCGTCGGCCTGTCCGCCCCTGCCGCCATGAGCACCAATGCCACGGTTGTCGGCATCAGTCTCGTCGGCTCGACCTTCTTCGGCGTCGCGGCCGTGGTCTATGGGGTGATCGCACTGATCGTCGCCTTCAACTCGATGCTGCATTACGGCACCGCCCGCGAAGCCGCCCCGACCCTGATGATCGTGATCCCGATCCTGACCACCCTGGGGATCATGTTCATCCGCCAGGCCCACGGGCTGCACACCCAGTTCGAAGGCCATACCTCGCCCGGCGAGACCCTGACCTTCCTGGCGCGTATCCTGGCGGTGCAGTTCGCCTTCCTCGGCCTTGGCCTGGTGGTGCTGCGCCAGCAGAGATATTTCTCCGACTTCGTGTTCGGCTCCAGAACCTCGCCCGGCTCCTACGCCCTGGTCTGCCCCGGTGTCGCCCTCTCGGTGATGCTGTTCTTCTTCACCAACAAGGGGCTGGTCGCCACCGGCATCATCGAAAAATTCGGCACCGCCTACTGGATCGTCACCGGGCTGGCGATTCTGTTCCAGCTGGCCATGGTGGTGCTGGTCTTCCGCCTGAATCGCCAGCACTTCGCCAAGGCCCCGCAGCAGGCGGTACCCGCCGAATAGTCTGCCGGAAACCGAAATCGAAACCGGAAAGAACAGGCGCGGCACCCGGGGGGTGCCGCGTTTTCTGTTGCACAGGTACACGTCAGGCCACAAGGTAACATGGCGAGCAAGCCGCGAACCGGGAGAGCGACATGAGTCAGGACAACGACCGCCACGCCATGAAGATGGCCAGAAAGAAGGCCGCCCGCGAAAGGATCATGGCCACCAAGACCGCCGAAAAGGGGCTGATCATCGTCCATACAGGCAAGGGCAAGGGCAAATCTTCAGCCGCCTTCGGAATGATCTTCCGCGCCATTGCCCACGGGATGCAATCGGCGGTGGTGCAGTTCATCAAGGGCGGCATGGAGTGCGGCGAGCGCAATCTGATCCAGGCACATTTCAGCGACATCTGCGCCTTTCACACCATGGGCGAAGGCTTTACCTGGGAGACGCAGGATCGCCAGCGCGATATCGAAATGGCCGGAACCGCCTGGGAAAAGTCAAAGGAGCTGATCCGCGATGCGAAAAACCGGATGGTGCTGCTCGACGAAATCAATATCGCGATCCGATACGGCTACCTGGATGTGGCGGAGGTGGTGAACTTTCTGCAGAAGGAGAAGCCGGAAATGAGCCATGTGATCCTGACCGGGCGCAATGCGGCGCCGGAAGTGATCGAGGCCGCCGATCTGGTTACCGAAATGGAGCTCATAAAACACCCCTTCCGCTCCGGCATAAAGGCACAGGCGGGGGTGGAATTCTGAGCCCGCCCTCTCTCGGAATTGCCGCTGGCGACTCGATCCGGAACGGGCTTGCAGAAGGGTAAAAGGCCCCGGAGAAAGACCCGAAGCCTGCGCGCCCGGACCACATCCGGCCCCCTCGCGGAGCTCGCTCGGTGAGGAGCGCGGCGCTCATTCCGATGCAACCTGATGCGATTCCGCCGCGCCCCTGCCGCTGCGGGAGATCAGCGCACGATGAATTCCGCATTCAGCGCTCCCGCCGCCTTGATGCTCTTGAGGATGTCAATCATGTCGCGCGGCGATACGCCCAGCGCATTCAGCCCGGCAATCACTTCCGAAAGCGTGGTCCCCCCGCGAAGCTCGGCCAGGCCGGTGCCCGGCTCTTCGTCGATCGAGGCGCTGGTGCGCGGCACCACGATCGACTCGCCGGCGGCAAAGGGGTTGGGCTGCACGACAACCGGCTCTTCCTGGATGCGCAGCGTCAGATTGCCCTGGCTCACTGCCACCCGGTTGATGCGTACATCCTCCCCCATGACGATCGTACCCGAGCGCTGGTCCACCACCACCCGGGCCTTGACTTCCGGAATGACGGTGAGATTCTCGATCTCGCCGATGGCATGGGCTGGCGACAGCGCCCCGGTGGCGCCGATATCCAGAAGGACGGTACCCGAATCGAGCATCCGGGCCACGACCCGCCCATATTTTCCGTTGATCTCGTTTTCGATCCGCCCTGCCGTGGTGAAATCCGGGTTGCGCAATGCCAGCCGGATCGAGGACAGCTGGGTAAAATCGAATTCGAGCTCGCGCTCGACCCGCGCTCCCGATGGGATCATCCCGGCCGTAGGCACCCCCTGCACGACGCTGGCCCCGTCTCCTTCCGCCGAGACGCCGCCGGCGATGACCGTTCCCTGGGCGACGGCATAGATCTCGCCATCTGCTGCGGTCAGCGGGGTCATGATCAGAGTACCGCCCAGCAGGCTCTTGGCATCGCCAATGGCGGAAACAGTCACATCAATACGTGTCCCCGCTCGGGCAAAGGGCGGCAGCTCGGCTGTGACGAATACCGCCGCCACGTTCTTTGGTCGGAATTGCTCGCCGGTGATGTTGACCCCGAGGCGCTCGAGGATGTTGGACATGATATCCTCGGTAAACGGTGCATTTCGGATGCCGTCCCCGGTACCATTGAGCCCGACGACCAGGCCATAACCGATCAGATCATTGCCCCGGACGCCGTCGAATTCCACCAGGTCCTTGATCCGGATCGAGGGGCCGGCAAGCCCCTGCCCAGGCAGAAACGCCAGCAGCATCAACACTACGATACATATGTAACGATGCAGCAATATCATCGCATGAAATCCGTGAAATTGAGGCGCGCCAGGCGCGCGGTGACAGTGTATAATGTCTCCAGCTGGCCATAGGCGGCCTCCAGTCTGCTTGCCGTCTCATAAGGATCGACGGCGATCAGTTGGTTGCGGGCCAGTTCAAGTGATGTTTTCTCAGCCGATATGCGACTGTCCGCATCCTCGATTCGCTCCTGGGTCACGCCAAGTTCGGCGCGCAAGGCGGTCAGGTCCTGATCCGCATTGATCAGCCGCTCGCCTGCGGTCTGGAGCAAGGTGATCTGCCCGGAGGGATTACCGCTCGGCACCCCCTCTCCTACCAATGCCGCAAGCGCGAATCCTTTCATCATCTCGCGCAGCGCCGGGTCGTCGGCGCGAAAATCCGGCTGTATCCGCTCATTTTCGCTCAGCTGGAACACGGCCATTGGCGTATCCGATCCGAGATAACCATCGGTCTCGAAACCGCCACCCGGCGCATCGAACCAATCGTCCACCGCAGCCACCACCCCGGCAGCGGTGGTTTCTGCTGCCGTCGCCGCTTTCAGGGCGGCCAGCATGTCGCTTGCGTCTGCGATGGCGGCCCGATCTGTCGCCCCGCCACCGAACAATGCCCGCCCCCCGGCCTGGGCATTCAGAGCATCGGTCAACACTGCAAAACGCTGGCGCGCATTCTCTGCGAGGGTTTGGCGGGTGGCCGCATTATCGGTGCTCTGTACCGTCAGCAATGCGGAACTCAGCGCGCGCCCGTTTTCCTGCACGCTTTTCAGAGAGGTCTGCATGGCTTCGGTCACAAACGCCGCTTCGCCTGCCGCCATCTTTCGCGATTCCGCTGTCGTCAGCAGGCGCTCGATATCCGCGATCGGGCCGAAATCACCGGTCAGGGCAGCGGAAATGTCCTCGCGTATGCCCGTGGTCATTTCCCGACTGAGTCGGGTGAGGTCGGTCTTCAGGCCGCCGGCCAGTTGGCGCCCCTGGAAGATGCGGGCAAGATCACCTATCGAGACCAGGTTCATCGGGTTTCCTACAAGTTCATGAGAATCTGAAGCATTTCGTCAGCCGTGGTCAGGACCCTGGCATTGGCGGCATAGGCCTGTTCGATCTGCAAAAGCTTCTGCATCTCGGCATCCGTATCGACTCCAGCTTCGAGCTCCATCATCTTGAGCGTCTCATGCCTGGCCGCAGCAAAACCCAGCTCTGCCTCACTGTTGCGGCGTTCGGCGCCGATGAGAGAAAGGTATTCGCCGGCCAGGCCGCTGGCGCTGCGGGCAGCACCGCTGAAACCGCCGGAAGCGGGCGTGCGTCTGGCGCTCAGCGCCGCTGTCATGTCGGAGAGCAGGGCTCCGTTGCCGACATCGCCGGGCACTGCCGCTCCGAGACCGTCGCGCAGGCGCCAGGTGGCGCCGCCCTGCGCTGGATCAACCGCAGCATTGACCTTGAGGCGCTCGGAAAGCGCTACCTCGTTTGCCGGATCGAAGGTCGTACCGGCATCGGTAAACAGGCCAGGGTCACCCGAAGCGCGGGTTGCATCAAGCGCCGGATCCTGGAAACGTTCGACCAGATCGCGCGCCAGGGCGTCCAGCTGTGTCTGTGCACTCACCGCGCTTTCATCGCGAATCTCGAACAGGGCCGCCAAGGAGCCGCCGGCGATCGGGCTGCGCGCGCCGGAAGTGGCGACCGCATTGCCATTGATCGTCAGCCCGGAAAGGACGCCCAGTTCCACGCGCATTTCCGGAACGATCATGCTGGTCCGGCTGAAGCCGAAGGTGGCGGCACGCCCATCCAGGACAATTGCCCCTCCCGGGGTGAAGAGCGCGATCTTGCCATTCTCGCGCGGAACCTGGCGCAGGGGAACGATCGACGAGAGATCGTCGATATGCCTCTGGCGCAAATCCATCAGCGACGAGGGGTCCTGTCCACGAGCCAGGCTTTCCTGGATGGCTATATTGATATTCTCGATGGTCTTCAGGCCGGAGTTGAGCTTTTCAACCTGGGTGGCAATGGAGTGGTCGGCATCCATGCGTGCGGCCTGAATGGCGGCTGAAGACCGGTTCAACTGCCCGACCAGCCCCTGCGCCGCGTTCAGCACATTACCCAGCCGGGCCTCGCTTGCGGGATTGGCGCTGGCCTCGATCAGGGCGCTTTCGAACCGGGCCAGCCGGCCGGAAAGCGAGCCGGGCTGGTCCGGAGTGCCGAGTACCTGCTCAAGCTCCGCGAAGAAGGCGGACCTGGCATCGCCATAACCGACGCTGGCCTGGGCAAGACGCCGGTCCTCGATCAATCCTTCATCCACATCCCGCACGACCCCATCGACATGGACTCCGTATCCGGACGGGCCTATCACGCGTGACGAAAGCTCGAGCCTGCGCGGCCCGTAGCCTTCGGTCATCGCATTGGCGACGTTGGATGAGACCACCTCGGCAGCACGAGAAGAAGCGGTAAGGCCGGAGAGGGCATTGTAGAGGGATCCGGAGATGCTCATCGGGAGGGCTCCTTCCGGCGCTCAGGGTCAGCGCTTGATATTGGTGGTCTCCTGCAGCATTTCATCCACGGTCTGGATCACCTTGGCGTTCGAGGAATAGGCTCGCTGGGTCTGGATCAGATTGGTCAGTTCCCCGGCCACATCGGTGGTCGAGCCCTCTCGGGCGAAACCCACCACCTCACCCGTCGGCCCGTCGCCGGCATCCCACAGAAAGAACGAACCCGATTGCGGCGAAACCTGATAGGCCTGGTTGGACAGCGACAGCAGACCGTTCGGATTGGGGACATCTACCAGGGGAATCTGATATATCGTGCGGGTGAACCCCGTGTCATAGGTAGCGGTAATGTAGCCTTGGGCATCTATCTCGACCGCCGTCAGGTTGCCCACAGGCGATCCGTCCTTGGTGATCGAGGTAGGTGCGAAGGAATCGGAAAGCTGGGTGAGCCCGTTCGGGTCGCCGATCTTGCCGATGGTCATTGCCAGGGGTCCGCCGGCCACGGTCAGCGAGAGCTCTCCGGTCGTCGAATCATATGCTCCGCCGGAGACCACCGTTACCGAAGACAGGGTGCCGCCATTGGTACGGCTGTCGTCGAATACCAGTGTATATTCCCCGATTGTCGCGCCATTGGAAGCGGAATCCTTGATCACCATGGTCCAGGTATTGGAAGAGCCGGTGGCAGGCACCGTCGGCGTGAATTCGATGTCAAGGGATTCGGACGTGCCGAGATTGCCGAAATACTCGACCGAGAGCGGCAGGGTATCGCCGCTCGCGCCGGCTTCGGTATCCACGGCCGGAAGATTGACCCCGAGATTCATCTCCGTGGTCGGGTCGCCGGCCGTCTGGTTGGCATTGATCACCACCGGTTCGAGATCGGCAACCGTATCACGCGCGAAGGTCGGCACGCTCCCGTCCGCATCCGCGGGCACGCCCAGCAGGACGAGGCCGCTGTCAGTCATCAGCACGCCATTGGAATCGGTGCGGAACGAGCCGGTCGTGGTCATCATCATCGGCTTGTCGCCGCTGGTCGTGCCCAGCGATACCGCAGTCGTCACCGGCAACATTCCCCGCCCGCCAATGGCGATATCCATGGCATTGGACGTAGCCACCAGGGGGCCGTGTTCGTCGATCAGGCGGCTGGCCGAGGCGCGGACGCCACCGGCGGAATACTGTCCGGCCCCGGATGCGCTGGAGATCACGAGGCTCTGGAAGTCGGCACTGGCCCGCTTGTAGCCGAAGGTTCCGGAATTGGCGATGTTGTCGGAAATGGTCGCAAGGCGGGTCGCATTTGCATTCAGTCCGGCAACGCCGGCACTCAGGGCGGAGGATATGGTCATGGTGCGCCTTTCTGCTGCATCATTTCTGTCCGTCAGAAGGCTTACACGAAGCCTCTTAACAGGCACCTAACAGATAAAATCTTATCCTTTTGGCGCGGATTCCTCACAGATCCGAGCGCAGCAGTACCAGGACGATGCGGTTGTTGCGCGTGGCCATCGGATTGGCCGTGACCGGCTCGCGATCGGCAAAGCCCGTCACCCGCTGCACCCGCTCCCCGTCCAGACCGGCATCTTCGAGCAGCCGGCGCGTGGCATCGGCCCGGGCAGCGGAAAGCTCCCAGGTCGGGTTTCGGGCCACGACCACCGGCTGCGCCTGCACATGTCCGGCAATCGCGATCCTGTTCGTCACCAGGCCGAATACCTCGGCCATCATCAGCATCAGCTCCCGCATGACCGGCCGCGGCAGGTCGCTTCCCTCCTGAAAGAGCGGGTCGCCCTCGATATCGAACAGTTCGATCACCAGCCCCTCATCGGTCACCCTGGTGACGATGTGGCGCAGCACGTCGTCGCTGACCATGCTCTCCCCGGAAGCGCCAGTCAGCATCTCCTCGAGCGCCTGCAACTGCTCGGTCTCCGCTTCCCGGCTCTCGGCGCTTTCGGCTCGCTCGCCCGCCTCGCCGGAAGCCCCGGGCACTTCGGGCATCCCGCCCATGCCGTTACGCGCGAGCGTCTCTTCGGTAAAGACCGAGTCCCCGCCGAAGGAGCCGTCGCCGCCACCCGATATACGATTCACCGGAATGGTCGGCGAAAAGTAATCGGCGATGCCCTTGCGCTGCTTTTCCGTGGTCGCATTGAGCAGCCACATCAGCAGAAAGAACGCCATCATCGCGGTCACGAAGTCGGCATAGGCCACCTTCCAGGCACCGCCATGGTGGCCGCCGCCCTGGACCTTCTTCACCTTCTTGATAATGACGGTCGGCGCGTTTGATTGCGCAGTCATCCCACCACCTCTCTGTTCACCCGGGATCAGGTGTAGCACAGGGCCGTGAACGGATACTTAACCTTTCAAATTATCGGAATTAAAGCGCGCCGCCCCGAAGCCCCCGGCCCGCATCACTCCGGATATACGCGCCGACATTCGGCGATCCGGACCTCGGCCGCCCTGCGCGCCGCCGGCAGGGCCGCGCGCAGGCGCGCAAGCCTGGCCCGCTCCTCGCCAAGATCAATGCTCACCGGCGTCTCCTGGATCCGGGTGGCATTCCGCTCGCACTGATAGGCCTCCCCGGCATCGGTATGGCAGATCGCGGCATAGGTATAGGGCACCACCTGGCGGTGAATCGCATAACCGCGGTCGATATTGCCCCTGGCGGTGTCGATACGCGCCTGGAGGGTGCGCAATTCCTTCTGCGCGTCGTATATGCAGGCCTCCTGCGGGGTGGTGCAGGCGGCCAGAAGGACAAGAACGGCGGCAGGTGCAATGCGAAGAAACATCCCGGCATCCTTTGCATGTCATCAATGAATATCTGTCGAGAAACGGGCCTTCGCCCACCGACAGCATTTCACATCCCGCAGCCCTTTACAATGGCGCGGCACTGGCGCGACAATGGCGCCGACCGCGGCAAGCCGGCAACCAAGCCGACAACGACGCCCTGGCAAACCGGCGGGCCATGCCCGAAGGAAAACCCGAACGAAACCGAAAGAGGAGAAGACATGCGAATCCCCGGAGCCCTCACCACCCTGCTCGGCCTCTTTGCCCTGCTCGCCTTGCCGCTCTTCCCGGTCCCGGCCACGGCCGGAGAAACCGTGCATATCCGCCCCGACCTGCCCTCCGTCACGGTCCAGACGCCGCAGGGCCCGGTGACGATCGCCCGCAACCCCGATACCAGCGCCACGCTCACCGGCGAATGGGCGCGCATCAGCCGTCCCTGCCCGCCCTTCTGCATCCAGCCGATCAGCCCGGCCGAGGGCGTGCGCACCATCGGCGAACTGGAAGTGCTCGAAATCCTGCAGGACCCCGAGGCCGTGCTCGTCGACAGCCGCACCCTGAAATGGTACACGGACGGCACCATCCCCGGTGCCGTGTCGATCCCCTGGAGCGAGATCGCCGACCGGCTGGACGAACTGGGCTGCGAAGCCGATTTCGACGGCTGGGACTGCGCGGGAGCCAGACCCGTTGCCCTGTTCTGCAACGGCATGTGGTGCGGCCAGAGCCCTACCGCGATCCGCGCCATGATCGCCGCCGGCTACCCGGCCGACAGGATCAGCTACTACCGAGGCGGAATGCAGGACTGGCGGATACTCGGCCTGACCGTGGTACCGGGGCAATAAAGCCCCGCACCCGGCTTTCGCTTCCCGGATCGCATCCTGACCCGGACACATTCCGGGCAGACAACGGGCAGACAAGCAGACAAACGGGGCCCGGAAGGGCCCCGCTCAATTCGCCGGTTCACCGGAAAGCAAGCAAAGGAAGCGCTATTCTTCCACGCCTTCCTCGGCGCTTTCCTCGCCGCCTTCGCCTTCTTCTTCATCCGAGGCACGCAGCGCCGACGGGGCCGAGATATTGGCCACCACGAAATCGCGCTCGATGGTCAGGCGCGCGCCTTCGGGCAGGGTGATGTCGGAAGCGTGGATCACGTCGCCCACTTCCAGCCCCTCGAGGTTCACGGTCAGGTGATCCGGGATGTCGCCGGCGGTCACTTCCAGCTCCACTTCCGGGCGCACCACGGTGAGCACGCCGCCCTTCTTCAGGCCGGGGCAGGCATCTTCGCCCTCGAAATTCACATGGATATAGAGCCGCACCTTCGAGGTCCGGCGCAGGCGCATCAGGTCCACATGAGTCGGCAGGTCCTTGACCACATCGCGCTGCACGGAGCGGCAGATCACCCGCACGTCTTCATGGCCCTCGACCTTGAGATTGAACAGGGTCGAAAGGAAG
>JALWJU010000500.1 GCA_026997055.1 Paracoccaceae bacterium
GCGCGTCCGGGTTGACGTAATCGAGATGGGCGAAATCGGCCGGATATTTGAGATCGCCGAGGAAGGAATAGCCGTGGCTCACGGTCGTGCCGGCGCGCGCCGCCCAGGCGGTGATGAGCAGCGCCAGCGCAGCCGTGAGCACGAAAAGCGCCAGCCGGGACAGCCCCCCGTCGGCACCCTGCCGGAGGGCGGCAGCGGCGGCGATGGTGGCCGGTGCGGGGCGTGTGGGCCGTGTGGGCATGCTCATCCTGTCCTCCTGTGCCAGATGCCTGCGGGCTGGCCTGCGCGCATGTCGCTTCCCGCAGGCTAAAGCGGCGGGCACAGGCGTTCAAGGCGAGAATTGCTGAATAAGTCGTGAGCCCCGCCTTGCCGCCTGCCCCGCCCCTGACGCTGCGTCCTGCTTGCTCCGGCCGGGAGCTTGCGGCACTCTGCCTGCCACCCGCTCCACCGAGGACATTCCCATGCCCTATACCGCCCCCCTTGCCGATTACGCCTTCCTGCTCAACGAGGTGCTGGGATATGCGCGCCTGAGCGAGCACGACCGCTTCGCCGAGGCCACGCCCGACATGGCCGAAGCGATCCTCGCCGAGGCCGGGCGCATGTGTGCCGACGTGCTCGCGCCCCTGCAACGCGCCGGAGACCTGCACCCCGCGCGCCTCGAAGCCGGCCGCGTCGTCACCTCGCCGGGCTTTGCCGAGGGCTACCGCGCCATCGCCGAGGGCGGCTGGATCGGCATGGCCGCGAGCCCCGAATATGGCGGCATGGGCCTGCCGCTCGCCCTGCAGGCGGCGGTCAACGAGATGATGTCCGGCGCCTGCCTCGCGCTGCAACTCGCCCCGCTGATGAGCCAGGGCCAGATCGAGGCGCTCGAGGCCCATGCGCCGGACGAGATCAAGGCCATGTATCTGCCGCGCCTGATCAGCGGCGAATGGGCCGGCACCATGAACCTCACCGAGCCGCAGGCGGGCTCGGACGTGGGCGCGCTCAAGACCCGCGCCGAGGACAATGGCGACGGCAGCTTTGCCATTACCGGGCAGAAGATCTTCATCTCCTGGGCCGATAACGACTTCACCGAAAATGTCTGCCACCTGGTGCTGGCCCGCCTGCCCGGCGCGCCGGCGGGGACGAAGGGGATCAGCCTTTTCCTCGTACCCAAGGTGCTGCCCGACGGCAAGCCCAACAGGCTCGAAGTGGTGAGCCTCGAGCACAAGATGGGCCTGCACGGCTCGCCCACCGCGGTGATGCAGTATGATGGCGCCACCGGCTGGATGATCGGCGCCGAAAATCGCGGGCTCAACGCCATGTTCACGATGATGAACAATGCCCGCCTCGGCGTCGGCGTCGAGGGGCTGGGCGCGGGCGAGGGCGCATACCAGCAGGCGCTCGCCTATGCCCAGGAGCGCCGGCAGGGCCGCTCGCCGCTGGGCGAGGCGGGCACCGGCGCGATCATCGACCATGCCGATGTGCGCCGGATGCTCACCGCCATGCGCGCCGAGCTCTACGCCACCCGCGCCATCACGCTCGCCACCGCCATGGCCGCCGACATGGCGCGCGCCACCGGCGAGGCGCATTGGCAGGCCCGCACCGCGCTGCTGACCCCGATCGCCAAGGCCCACGGCACCGCCACCGGCCACAAGGTCGCCCAAGAGGCGATCCAGGTCCATGGCGGCATGGGCTTCATCGAGGAAACCGGCATTGCCCAATATGCCCGCGACGTGCGGGTGACGATGATCTACGAGGGCACCAACGGCATCCAGGCCATGGACCTCGTGGGCCGCAAGCTCGCCGACGGGGGCGAAGCCGCCTGCCGCCTGCTCGACGAAATCGCCACCGGCGCCGAGGCCGCCCGCCACACGCTGCCGGACCTGGCCGAAAGAGCGTGGAACGCCGCCGAGGCCCTGCGCGAGGCGACCGAATACATGGTGGCCGAGCCGGACCTGCAGGCGCGCTTTGCCGGTGCCGCGCCCTATCTCGAAGGCTTCGCGCTGGTGCTCGGCGCCCATTACCACCTGGCGAGCGCGCTGGCCGAAGGCGGCGACGGCCCGCGCAGCGCCCTTGCCCGCTTCCACCTCACCCGGCTTCTGCCCGCCCATGCGGGGCTGTTCGAGCAGGCGCGCGCGGGGCTCGACGGGCTCTATGCGCTCGGCCCCGAGGAGCTTGCCCCTTGAGCGGCCCGCAAAGCGCGCCGATCCGCTTTCCCTTCGAAACCGCCCCCGGCGCGGGCGAAGCGGTGGAGATCGCCGAAGGCGTGCTCTGGCTGCGCCTGCCGCTGCCGATGAAGCTCGACCATGTGAATTGCTACGCGCTGGACGATGGCGATGGCTGGACCCTGATCGACACCGGCCTTGACACAGGCCGCAGCCGCGCCGCCTGGAAGCGCCTGCTCGCAGGGCCACTCAAGGGCAAGCCCGTGCGGCGCGTCCTCGCCACCCACCACCACCCGGACCATATCGGCCTTGCGGGCTGGTTTCAGCGCGACCACGGTGCCGAGCTCATCACCACCCGCACCGCCTGGCTGTTTGCCCGGATGCTGCTTCTGGACGAG
>JALWJU010000501.1 GCA_026997055.1 Paracoccaceae bacterium
CGACGCCATGGCCGGGCTCTGGTGCGTCAATATCGGCTACGGGCGCGCGGAGCTGGCCGAGGCGGCGGCGCGCCAGATGCGCGAACTGCCCTATTACAACACCTTCTTCCAGACCACCCATGTGCCCGCCATCGCGCTGGCCGAGCGCCTCGCGCGCCTCGCGCCGGGCGATCTCAACCACGTCTTCTACGCCTCCGGCGGCTCCGAGGCCAACGACACCAATATCCGCCTCGCGCGCACCTACTGGGCCGAGAAGGGCAAGCCCGAAAAGCAGGTGATCATCGCCCGCCACAATGCCTATCACGGCTCTTCGGTAGGCGCGGCCAGCCTTGGCGGCATGAGCGGCATGCACGCCCAGGGCGGCCTGCCGATCCCCGGCATCGTCCATATCGACGAACCCAACTGGTATGCCGCCGGCGGCGAGATGAGCCCCGAGGAATTCGGCCTCGAGCGCGCCCGCCAGCTTGAGGCCAAGATCGCCGAGATCGGCGAGGACAAGGTCGCCGCCTTCATCGCCGAGCCGATCCAGGGCGCCGGCGGCGTGATCGTCCCGCCCGAGAGCTACTGGCCTGAAATTCAAAGGATTTGCGACGCCCACGAGATCCTGCTGATCGCCGACGAGGTGATCACCGGCTTCGGGCGCACCGGCAACTGGTTCGGCTCCGAGACCTACGCCATCCGCCCCGACATCATGACCATCGCCAAGGGGCTCAGCTCCGGCTACGCCCCGATCGGCGGCTCGCTGGTCAGCGACGAGGTGGCCGGGGTGCTGGCCGCGACCGAGTTCAACCACGGCTATACCTATAGCGGCCACCCGGTCGCCTGCGCCGTGGCACTGGAAAACCTGCGCATCCTCGAAGAAGAGCGCATCGTCGAGCGGGTGCGCGAGGAGACCGGGCCGTATCTCAGGGAAAAATGGGAGGCGCTCGCCGATCACCCCTTCGTGGGCGAGGCCAGGATCGTGGGCTTCATGGGCTCGCTCGCGCTCACGCCGGACAAGTCCGCGCGCGCCCCCTTCGCCGCGCCGGCCGGCACGGTGGGGCTGATCGCGCGCGAAATTTCCTTCAAGAACAACCTGATCATGCGCCATGTGGGCGACCGCATGATCATCGCCCCGCCGCTGGTGCTGAGCAAATCCGAGATCGACACGCTGATCGAACGCGCCATTCGCACGCTGGATGAGGCCCATGAAGAGGCCCGCAAACAGGGCCTGCTGGTGGCCGGCTGATGGCCGCTCTCGATCTGCTCACGGCCAATGACCGGCCCGGCCAATATCCGCGCTCCTGGTATGCGGCCACCGCCGAGCCGCCCGGGCCGTATCCGGCGGCCGAGGGGGAAATATCCTGCGATTTCTGCATCATAGGCGGCGGCTTCACCGGGCTTTCGGCGGCGCTGCACGCGGCCGAGGCGGGGCTCGACGTGGTGCTGCTCGAGGCCCAGCGGGTGGGCTTTGGCGCTTCGGGGCGCAATGGCGGGCAGGTCCATGGCGGCCAGCGGCTGGACCAGGACGCGCTCGAGCGCATGTTCGGGCGCGCCCGCGCCCGCGCGCTGTGGGATCTGGCGCTGGAAAGCGTCTCGCTCACCCGCGATCTTGCCGCCCGCCACGCTCCCGATGCGGGCTATGTGCCCGGCATCATCGAGGCCGACCACCGCGCCCGCTTCGTGCCCCACAGCCACGCCTATGCGCGCAAACTCCGCGACCAATATGGCTATGAGCAGATCCGCCCGCTGAGCCGCGAGGAGATACGCGAACTGGTCGGCTCGCCGGCCTATTTCGGCGGCACGCTCGACATGGGCGGCGGCCACCTGCACCCGCTGCGCTATGCCTTCGGCCTTGCCCGCGCGGCGCGCGCGGCGGGGGTGCGGATCTATGAGACGAGCCGGGTGACGGGCGTGGAAAACGGCGCCAAGGCCCTGATAACAGGCGATAAATTCCGCGTCACCGCCCGCCACCTGCTGTGGGCCTGCAACGGCTATCTGGGCCGCGCCGAGCCGCGCATCGCCGCGCGCGTGATGCCGATCAACAATTTCATCGCCGCCACCGAGCAGCTCGACGAGGCCACCGCGCGCGGGCTCATTCGCGAGGGTCACGCCGTGGCCGACAGCAAGTTCGTGATCAATTATTTCCGCCTCAGCGAGGACCGGCGGATGCTGTTTGGCGGCGGCGAGAGCTACGGCTACCGATTCCCGCGCGACATCGCCGCCAAGGTGCGCAAGCCGATGGAGGAGATCTTTCCGCAACTCAGGGGCGTCAGGATCGACTATGCCTGGGGCGGCACGCTGGGTATCACCCTGAAAAGGCTTCCCTTTTTCGCTCGCCTCGCCCCCAATGCGCTGACTGCCAGCGGCTATTCGGGCCATGGCGTGGCGCTGGCCACGCTGGGCGGCAAGCTCGCCGCCGAGGCCGTCGCGGGCCAGGCCGGGCGCTTTGACATCATGGCCGAACTGCCCGCGCCCCCCTTTCCCGGCGGCGCTGCGCTGCGCGCGCCGCTTCTGGCGCTGGCGATGGTCTGGTACTCCCTGCGCGACCGGCTGTAACGCCG
>JALWJU010000502.1 GCA_026997055.1 Paracoccaceae bacterium
GATCTTCGAAGACGTGGAAGTGCCGGAAGAAAACGTGCTCGGCGAAGAGGGGCGCGGGGTCGCGGTGCTGATGAGCGGGCTCGACTACGAGCGCGTGGTCTTGAGCGGCATCGGCACCGGCATCATGGCCGCCTGCATGGATGAGGTGATGCCCTATATCGCCCAGCGCAGGCAGTTTGGCCGGCCGGTGGGAGACTTCCAGCTGATGCAGGGCAAGATTGCCGACATGTATGTGGCCATGAACAGCGCGCGCGCCTATGTCTATGAGGTGGCGAAATCCTGCGACCGCGGCGAGGTCACCCGCCAGGACGCCGCCGCCTGCGTACTCTATGCCTCGGAGGAAGCGATGAAGGTGGCGCATCAGGCGGTGCAGGCCATGGGCGGCATGGGCTTCATGAACGAAAGCCCCGTCAGCCGCATCTTCCGCGACGCCAAGCTGATGGAGATCGGCGCCGGCACTTCCGAGATCCGCCGCATGCTGATCGGGCGCGAATTGATGGGAGCGATGAAATGACCTTTTGGGGAAAGGGCGCCCTTGCGCTCCTTTTGACACTGACCGCGCCGCCTGCCCAGGCGCAGGAGCTGGTTTTCTCGATGCGGGCGACCGATGCCTGCCTCGCCGGCGCGCCGCGCGGCACCGAAGAAGCCTGTATCGGCCGCTCGGCCGAGCGCTGCATGGCCGCGAGCGAGGCCGGCGGCAGCAATCTGGGCGCGGGCCTGTGCTACGGCAAGGAACTGGAGGCCTGGGATGCGCGGCTGAACGAATGGTACGCGGAGGCGCTGCGCAAGGCGCGCGAGGCGGATGCGGACATGACCGGCATGAGCTTCACGCCGCCCAGCCAGGAAGAGGCCCTGCGTCAGATGCAGCGGGCCTGGATCCCGTTTCGCGATGCCAGATGCGAGCATGTGGCGAGCCTCTACCAGGGCGGCACCGGGGCCGGCCCGGCCAGCGCGGAATGCCTGATGCGCGAGACCGCCTCCCAGGCCCTCTATCTGCGCGATATCTGGCGCGAATGAGCCTTCGCAGACACATTTCGCCATGATGAATTGAAAGGATCGACAGATGAAACAGCTTCCGGCCGTTAGCCTCGCCGCCGCCATTGCCGCCGCGCCGCTGGCTGCTCCGCTGGCGGCGCAGGAGCCGGGCTTTTCCATGGAGGCGACGGATATGTGCCTCGTCCGCGTGATGGAGGAGGGGGGCGACATGCGCTCCTGCGCCGGCGCCTCTGCCGGGCGCTGTATCGAGGCCCTTGCGCCCCCCCGCAGCGCCACCGCCGCCGACAGCTGCTATCGGCTGGAACTGGCCGCCTGGCAGGCGCGGCTGGACGATGCCTACAGACAGATCCTCGAGGACGCCGCCGCCCGTGACCGGGAGATGGAGCAGCGCGGCCTGCGCGCCGTCCCGCAGGTGGGAATCGCGCGCCGGATGCAGGAGCGCTGGAGCGAATACCGCGATGCGAAATGCGCCTATCTGTTCTCCACCTGGGAGGGACATGCCGATGGCGCCCCGGCGCTTGGCGAATGCCTGATGCGAGAGACGGCGGGCCAGGCGCTTTTCCTGCAGGACTTCCTGCAGGAGGCCCCCTGAGGGCGCTCGGAAGGCGCGCGGAGAGGCGGCAGGCGACAGGCGCGCCCCGGCCGCAGCAGAGCGGGCAGGGCGGATAAGGACGGGCAGGGCGGACAGGACGGGCAGCAGACAAGGCCGGCAGACGAAGGGGAGCGAATGGCACGTTTGACAAGCAGGATCAGCACCGGGAGCGCCGATTACCGCGCCAACCGCGCCGCCCATCTCGAGGCGCTGGAGCGGGTGCGCGAGGTGGCCGAGGCCGCCGCTCTTGGCGGCCCCGAGCGCGCCCGCCAGCGCCATATCAAGCGCGGCAAGATGCTGCCGCGCGAGCGGGTGGCCAATCTCATGGACCCGGGCTCCCCCTTCCTCGAGATCGGCGCCACGGCGGCCCACGGTCTCTATGGCGGCGCGGCGCCAGGCGCCGGGATCATCGCCGGGGTGGGCCGCGTCGAGGGCCAGGAGGTGATGATCGTCGCCAATGACGCCACCGTGAAGGGCGGCTCCTACTTCCCGATGACGGTCAAGAAACACCTGCGCGCCCAGGAAATCGCCGAGCAGAACCACCTGCCCTGCATCTACCTCGTGGACAGCGGCGGCGCCAACCTGCCCAACCAGGACGAAGTCTTTCCCGACCGCGACCATTTCGGCCGCATCTTCTACAACCAGGCGCGCATGTCGGCCAGGGGCATCGCCCAGATCGCCGTGGTCATGGGCTCCTGCACCGCCGGCGGCGCCTATGTGCCGGCCATGTCCGACGTGGCGATCATCGTGGGTGAGCAGGGCACGATCTTCCTTGCCGGCCCGCCGCTGGTCAAGGCCGCGATCGGCGAGGTCATCAGCGCCGAAGAGCTGGGCGGGGGCGACGTGCATACCCGCCTCTCCGGCGTCGCCGACATCCTCGCCCAGGACGACGCCCATGCGCTCGCACGCGCCCGCGAGGCGGTGCGCAACCTCAACCGCCGCCGGCCCGAAACC
>JALWJU010000503.1 GCA_026997055.1 Paracoccaceae bacterium
GGGAAAGTTCGCCTTTTCCACCGCGCTCGAGGATATCCACATGAACGTGGAATCGCGCCTCAGCGAGCTGATCGGCGAGGCGGCCGGGCGCCTGCACACGGCGCGCTCGCGCAATGACCAGGTGGCACTGGACTTTCGCATGTGGGTGCGCGAACAGGCCGATGCGGCGATCGAGGGGCTCGGCGCGCTGATGCGCGCGCTCGTGACCCAGGCCGAGGCGGGGACGGACTGGGTGATGCCGGGCTTTACCCACCTGCAGGTGGCCCAGCCGGTGACCTGGGGCCACCACATGCTGGCCTATGTGGAGATGTTCGCCCGCGACCGGGCGCGCTTTGCCGATGCGCGTGCGCGGATGAACGAATGCCCCCTGGGCGCGGCGGCGCTCGCGGGCACCTCCTTTCCCATCGACCGGCAGATGACGGCCGAGGCGCTGGGCTTCGACCGCCCCGCGGCCAATTCGCTCGACGCGGTGGCCGACCGCGACTTCGCGCTGGAGTTCCTGTCGGCGGCGGCGATCTGCGCCATGCATCTCAGCCGCCTCGCCGAGGAGCTGGTGATCTGGTCCTCGGCCCAGTTCCGCTTCGTGACGCTGAGCGACCGCTTCTCCACCGGCTCCTCGATCATGCCGCAGAAGAAGAACCCGGACGCCGCCGAGCTGATCCGCGCCAAGATCGGCCGGATCATGGGGGCGATGGTGGGGCTGTTCACGGTGATGAAGGGGCTGCCGCTCGCCTATTCCAAGGACATGCAGGAGGACAAGGAGCAGGTATTCGACGCAGCCGACAGCCTGGCGCTGGCACTCGCCGCCATGACCGGCATGGTCGCCGACATGTCCGCCAACCGCGACGTGCTCGAAGCCGCCGCCGGCACGGGCTTCTCCACCGCCACGGACCTTGCCGACTGGCTGGTGCGTGTGCTGGGGATGCCGTTTCGCGAGGCCCACCACGTCACCGGCAGGCTGGTGGCCATGGCCGAAGAGAAGGGCTGCGACCTTGCGGATCTGAGCCTCGCCGAAATGCAGAGCGTGCATGACGCCATCGACGAAAGCGTGTATGATGTGCTGGGCGTGCATAATTCGGTCGCCTCGCGCACCAGCTACGGCGGCACCGCGCCCGAACAGGTCCGCGCCCAAATCGCCCGCTGGAAGGAGGCCCTCGCATGATCCGCGCCGCCCTCGTCGCCGCCCTCGCCGCCGCCCTCCTGAGCCTCGCCGCCTGCGGCGTGGACGGCCCGCCCGAGCCGGTCACCGCATCGGACAGCTGATGTCGCCCCTGCGTCTCGCCTACCTGATCCTTGCCATCATCGGCACCATCTGGCCCCTGGCGCGGCTCTGGCCCTGGCTCATGGCCAACGGCCCCGACCCGAGCGCCCTGATCGCCGCCTGGACCGCCACCGCCCCCGGCGCGGCGATGTTTGCCGACATGACCCTCACCGCCACCGCCTTCAGCCTCTGGGTCATCGCCGAAACCCGGGTGCGGCGCAACTGGCCGGCCCTCTGGGCGATCCCCGCCGCCTGGCTGATCGGCCTCTCCTGCGGCCTGCCGCTCTACCTGTTCCTGCGCACCCGCCCGATCGGCTGACACCCTCCACCCCGCCGGGCAGACATCCCTGCCCCACAGGCCGCATGTCCGGTCCGTCCGCAGGGTACGGCGGCATCCGTCAGGCGGGACGGACTCCCGGATATCCGGAGGCGAAGCCAGACGGCTCGGCCGGATCGGCCCGGAAAGGCCGGCAGGCGGGCATGGTGCCTGTGAAAGATTGTTTTTGCCTGCGGCCCGTGCTAGGTGCGATGGGCAATCCAAGGGCTGGACCACACAGTCCAGTCCCGGGCAAGGCGCCTTGGAAGCCGGTCAGGACCATGAACGATCACCCCTCCGCACGACTGCCCGCCGACAAGCGCCACCGCCTCTTTGCAACCGCCAGCGGCGAATTCGCGGCAAAAGGCTTCACCCGGGCTTCGCTCAACCGCATCATCTCCCAGGTGAAAATGAGCAAGTCCTCTTTTTATCACTACTTTTCCAGCAAATCCGACCTCTTCCGCCAGACCATGCTCTACGCCATGGCCCCCGTTCACGATATTGCGATCACCATCGAATTCCGTTCCGGGACTGCCGACGAAATCTGGCAGGAGATCGCCGATGCCTTTGCAAGGGCGCTGCCGGTCGTTCAGGATTCGCCCCTGATCATCACCGCCGGGCGCATGTTCTACCGCTCGCGTGAAGATGCCGAAGGGCAGGCCCTGACCGACGATTTCCTGGACCAGTTCGGCACCTGGATATCCGGGCTGCTGAAACAGGGGCAGACGCTGGGTGCCTTTCGCGACGACCTGCCCGAGAACCTGCTGATCGACCTGATCCTGTCCATGGGCATGACCATGGACCGCTGGATACTGGAGCATTGGGACGATCTGGACGACGCGCAGAGGATGCGGTTTTCGCAGGCGGGTTTCGACCTGCTGCGGCGGGTGCTCGCTCCGGCGTGAAAATTTTCACGGGAGATTCTGCGTTTCGGGGGCTTTGCCGCGCTCGGCAAGGACCGGCC
>JALWJU010000504.1 GCA_026997055.1 Paracoccaceae bacterium
GTTTTCCAGCAGGGCGGCACGCTGGGCGCGCAGCTGGCGGGTCATCTGGTTGAACAGCCGCCCCAGCATGGAAATCTCGTCATCGCCCGCCTCTTCGGGCACCACCACGTCGAGATCTCCCGCCCCCACCCTTTGCGCCGCCCCGGCCAGGCGGCCGATCGGAGAGGCCAGGCGCTCGGCGAACCACATCCCCAGCAGCACCGCCGCCAGGATCAGGATCACCGCAAATCCCAAGTAGATCAGCCCGAACTCGAACAGCACCTGCCCCCGATCCGCCTCCAGCTGCTTGTAGAAGGCCACCGTCTCCTTGGTCTCGTCCAGAAGATCAAGGATCGAACCATCCACGTCGCGACTGACATAGAGCAGATGATCCGGATAGGCCGCAAGCCGCAGCAGGGCGCGAAATTCGTTCTGCTCCCAATCCTCGATGATCACCAGATCGCCGGCCATGGCCCGCCGGATATCCTCCGCGGAAGGCGGCTCGAAATCGAACAGATAGGAGCGCTCGCCACGCACCCGTATCTGGCCCTCGGAATCGATCACATATGCCTCGCGCAGGCCGCGCTGGATCTGCGCCTGGCCCTGGCTGAGCAGGCCGCGCAGGGTCGAATCGGGCAGGATCGGGCTTTGCTCGCGGGCCCGGTTCAGGAAATCGGCCAGCGCCCGGGCATCGGCCCTGAGCCCGTCGCGATGCTCGCGTTCATAGGCTTCGGCCGCGGCCAGCGAATTGCTGACCACCCGGCTCACCCGGTCCGAAAACCACCCCTCCAGCCCCACATTCACCGTCAGCACCGCAAACACCGCCACCAGCACCGTCGGGATCAGGGCGACGATGGCGAACACCCCCGTCAGGCGCAGATGCAGGCGCGAGCCGGCGGACTTGCGCCGGCGCGCCGCCACCATGCTGACGATGCGCGCCAGCACCAGCGCCGCCACCAGCAGCACATAGACCAGATCGGCCAGCAGAATCAGGCGCAAGGCGGCCGACTGCGCGCCCTGGTCGAGCGGACCGAACACCAGATAGGTCGCCAGCGCCAGCGCCGGCGCCAGGACGATCAGGGCAAGCCGGGCCAGGCTGGCGGCCCTGCGGCTGCGGCGGAAAAGCACCGCCCGCTCCCAAAATCCGCCCTGCGCCGCGCCTTCGCTGCTCACGCCAATCTCCCAATGAAATGCCTTTCAGGGCCGTTTCGGCCCCGTTGCCGGCGCTATCGGTCGGATCGCGAGTCGGAATACGTACCGAAATGCCACGCCTGTTGCTGCTTTACATCAACTTGCGGCGCCGTGTCACCTCGATTTCGTGCAGGGTGAGCTTTTTGCGCAGGGTATTGCGGTTGATCCCCAGAAGCTCGGCGGTGCGTGCCTGGTTGCCTCCGGTGGCATCGAGCGCGATTTCCAGCAGCGGTTTTTCGACCTGGTGCAGGATGCGCTCATAAAGCCCCGGCGGGGGCAGCGCCTCGCCATGCAGAGCGAAATGGCGGCGCAGGTGGCGGGCGACCGAAGCGCTCAGCTCGTCACCCGGCCCGCCCGGCCCGGACAGGCCGCCAAGCCCCGGCGCATCGCCGGCCGGCGCGCCGCCCAGCACCGCCTCCACCTCGGCGCGGCGGATCTGCGGATCGGTGCCGGTGACCATCAGCCGGCGCATGGTATTTTCCAGCGCGCGGATGTTTCCGGGCCAGGGATGGGCGCGCAGCGCCTGCACCGCCCCTTCCGAAAGCGCGCGCCGCGCCAGCCCCTCGCTCGCCCCCCGCTCGAGGAAATGCTCGGCAAGGTCGGCAATGTCCTCGAGACGTTCGCGCAGGGGCGGCACCGGGATATGCACCGCCGACAGGCGGAAATAGAGGTCCTCGCGAAAGCCTGCGTCCCGGCCGAGCTCCGCCGACAGGTCGCGCTGGGCGGTGGCGATGATGCGCGCGCCTTCGGGGCCGATCCGGTCCAGCAGCCGGGTCAGGCGCGCCTGCGCCACGGGGTCGAAGTCGCCCACCTCGTCAAGCACCAGCGTCCCCCCTCCCGCCTCGGCCAGCAGCCCGCGCGCTCCCTCGGGCGTGGCAAGGCGCTCGGCATCGGCCACCACGAAGGGCGCGCCGGCGCGGTCGGAAAAATCGTGGATGGCGCGCGCGATCAGGGACTTGCCGGTGCCGCTCTCGCCGGTGATCAGGACCGGCAGGCTGGTATTCATCACCCGCGCCACCAGCCGGTAGAGCGCCTGCATCGCCGGCGAGCGCCCGACCAGCGGCAATCCGGCTTCGGCGCCCTCGTCCTCTGTCCGCTCTTCGGCAGGCCCGGCCTTGCGCAGCATCCGCTTGCGCCTGAGCCCCTCATGGGCGCGCTTCATCAGGTCCGGCAGGTCGAAGGGCTTGGGCAGGTAGTCGAAGGCCTCCGCCTCGGCGGCCTGGATCGCGGTCATGATCGTGTTCTGCGCGCTGATCACGATCACCGGCAGGCCCGGGCGCATCCGGGCGATCTCGGGCAGGGCCTCGAGCCCGTTGCCGTCGGGCATCACCACGTCGGAGATCACCAGATCCCCCCGTCCCTCGGC
>JALWJU010000505.1 GCA_026997055.1 Paracoccaceae bacterium
GGGCATCCGGGTCGGGGGGCGGCGGATTCAGAATGTCGCGCACCCACTGGCGGGCCTCGTCGCAGCCGTCGCCGGGGGGCGGCGGGGCCTGGTTGACGCAGTTCTTCGCCCCTTCGGGGCAGGCCAGACGCACATGGAAGTGATAGTGATGCCCCCACCAGGGCCGGATCTTTCTCAGCCAGGCGCGATTGCCGCGGGCATTTTCGCACATCCAGACCTTGGCGCCGGGAAAGACGAATATCCGCGCCACCGCCGGGTCGCGGGCGGCGGCGCGCAGGATGTTCATGTGCTGGCGGGTCCAGTTGTCATTCACATAAGCGCCGTTCGCGCGGCGCATGGAGATCGACGAGAGGCTCTCGCGTTCGCTGCGGCTCAGGTCGAGCCGCCCGGGCGGCAGCATCCAGATATCCACATCGAGCCCGATCTGGTGGCTGCGATGCCCGCTCAGCATCGGCCCGCCGCGCGGCTGGCTCATGTCGCCGATATAGAGCCCCTCCCAGCCGCGCTGACGCGCCGCCTTGCGGCTGAGGCGCTCGATGAAGGCGATCAGCTCCGGCTGGCCCCAGTGCCGGTTGCGGCTGAGCCGCATGGCCTGCCAGGTGGGGCCTGTCTCCGGCAGCTGCACCGCGCCGGCCTGACAGCCCTTTGCATAGGAGCCGAAAGGCTCGGCGGGCTGGCGCGAAGGCGCGCTCATGGCGCCAAAAAGCCGCTTGGCCGGGATCTCGGCCAGCGCCGGCGCCGCAGTCAGGGCCAGGATCAGGGTCAGGGCCAGGGCCAGGGCGATGAAGGGCAGGACCTTGAAGAGCCTCATCCGGCGGACCTTTCGCTTTCTCCCTCCGGGTTTACCCATACCAGCAGCACCAGCCCAAGCACGAAAAGTGCGATCAGCGGAGACACGCCGAGCCGGGGCGAATCGGTGGCATAGGTTGCAATCCCGATCAGCATCGGGGCGAGAAAGGCGGTCGCCTTGCCCGACAGGGCATAGAGCCCGAAAGCCTCCGCCGAATGCTCCGGGTCGCAATGGCGCACCATCATCGTGCGGCTCGCGGCCTGAAGCGCGCCGCCCGCCGCTCCCAGCGTCGCCCCGCAGAGGTAGAAGATGATATCCGGCAGGCTCGATCCTTCGGGCAGGGCGAGGCCGAAGATCGCCTCGCGGCTCATGCCCACGATGATCGTGCAGACGACCGCCAGCACCAGGATGCAGAAGATGATCACCGGTTTGGGCCCGTATTTGCGATCCATCCGCCCGCCGACCCAGGCGAAAAACGCCGCCGAGACCGCCCCGACGATACCGAATACCCCCACCATGGTGATCGACCAGTTCAGCACCAGGGTCGCATAGACCCCGCCAAAGCCGTAGAGCCCGTTGAGCGCATCGCGGTAAAACAGGGACGAGGCCAGAAAGGCCGACAGGCTGGCGCGCCGGCGCAGGGAGCGGATCGTCTGCCACAGTTCACGAAAGGCCGCGCCGAGACTGACCCGCCCGCTCGCACGGCGCGGCGGCTCCTTCACCCAGCGGAAGAAGGGGATCATGAACAGCACATACCAGAGCGCGGTGAACGGGCCGACGAAGCGCGTGCCCTCTCGCATCTCCGGATCCAGCCCGAACAATGGCTCGATACCGATCAGCGTCACCCCGCTCTCGTCCTCGGCAAACAGCAGCAGCATGATGAACAGCGCCAGCACCCCGCCCCAGTAGCCGAAGGCAAAGCCCGAGCCGGAAATCTGCCCGATCTCCTCGCGCGTGCCCAGATCGGGCAGCAGGGCATTGGTGAAGATGGTGGCGAATTCCATGCCGATGAAGCCGATGCCGAAGGCTATCAGCATCCACCAGAAATTCGACGCATCCGGCCAGGCGAACCACAGCGTCGCCGCGCCCAGGACATAGAGCAGCGAAAAGAACCGGATCCACGGCATCCGCCGCCCCGCCGCATCGGCCATCGCGCCCAGCACCGGGGCGCTGAAGGCAATGATCAGCCCCGAAACCGTCAGCCCCAGCGACCAGATCGACTGGGTGCGCGCATCGGCGGCGCTTTCCTCCATCCCGATTCCGATGAAATACCGCGTGACGATCGAGGCGAAATACGGCCCGAAGATGAAGGTCATCAGCAGCGTGTTGTAGGGCTGGCTGGCCCAGTCGAAAAAGAACCACCCCCAGATGCGTTTCCTGGCGCTTGGCGCGGACATGTCTCCCTCCCCGTTTTCTTTCAGGTATGACAGGCCCGGGGGGGCGCTGGCAAGCGCGGGCTGGCGGCCGATCCGCCACATGTGCATATTTCTTTCTTTCCGCCCTCACATTTGCGGCGGCCAGGGGCGCCGGTCTTCGGCCGCGATCCAGGCCTGCACCCATGCGGGCAGGTCCGCCCCCCGCGGCTCCATGCCCAGCGCGCGAGCCACTTCGGCGGGCGGCACCATCCCCGTGCGCCCGGTCACCGCCATGCGGTAGAGCGCGTGGCCCGCGCATTCGCCGCGCCGGTTCCACAGGCTTTGCTCGACATAGAGAAAGCGCTGATCCCAGCCGATCGCCCGCG